>JABDKZ010000445.1 GCA_013001935.1 Maribacter sp. | reverse complement strand
ATTGAACCGAACAAAAAAGTATCTAACAGGTATTTACCCATACTCGCTAATGAGCAGTAGTTTTTATCCGGTTCATGACGATCAGCAAGCCTTAAAAATAACTTTCTCAGCCCAAGAGTGGTGTGGTCAGGTTTTCGCCCAAATCAATAACCGCAAGAAATTCAAAATAAAGTCATTTTCCTATTTTGAGAGTGAAGGTGATATTGATATAGAATTGGAGAAGAATGTTCTGGAAAATGAACTCTGGAACAGAATAAGAATCAATCCATTTGATTTACCCATAGGCGAATTTAAAATGATTCCAGATTTAGAATATATTCGTATGACCCATAAAGAGTTAGCTACATATAATGCTATCGCCAGTTTAACTAATAATGATGGTTTTGGCACTTACAGACTAACTTATCCAGAATTGGATAGAACCCTTGAAATCAAATTTGAATCCTCCTTCCCTTATACTATTGAAAGTTGGACGGATTCTTTTAAAAGTGGATTTGGTTCTAAGGCACAGACTATGACCTCCAAGGCAACAAAAATCAAGACTTTAAATACGCCTTATTGGCGCCAAAATAGAAATAACGACATATTTTTACGTGATACTTTAGGTTTATAAATTATGGAAGAATTTATCGGCATGCATCAACAAGAAGTTTTAATAACGGCGATTACCGTTGTTACTCTTTTGATTCTGAAGTTTGTTGTCACTAAAACCGTTCAAAGAATTGGGAGGAAAAGTGATATTAATTATGCACGAACACGTTTGGTCAATAAATATGTGTCCATAGCATTGTTTGCCATGGGAATAGGAGTCATAATTTTTACATGGGGCGTTAATTTCAAGGAAATAGGGTTGCTGTTCTCATCGGTATTTGCAGTTATTGGGGTTGCCATGTTTGCTTCATGGTCTATTTTAAGTAATGTTACAGCTGGTATAATTCTATTTTTTTCATTCCCTTTTAAAATAGGTGACCGTATCAAGATTCTGGATGGTGAGTTCGCTGAAGAAGCTGATATTTTAGATATTAAGGCTTTTCATTTATACCTAAGAAAAGATAATGGGGAATTGGTAACTTATCCCAATAATCTTCTACTACAAAAAGGCGTCGCCTTGATTGCAAAAAACAGTGTTTCTGAAAAGACTGACAACGAATAGTTCTGCTTGTTAAAGAAAATGTAAATGTTGCCGGTTGCTTGGCTTTCTTTATATCTTTGGGCACCGACTAAAACAAAATCATGCGAAATTTATTGGTATTCTTTTTGGGAACCCTATGGTGTTTTATCGCTACAACTGCCCAAGCTCCAAAAAAGAATTCGTCATCTGACATATATCATTCCGTTCAAAAATTGAATTTTTTGGGCTCAGCCCTTTACATAGCTGCTCATCCTGATGACGAGAACACAAGACTTATATCCTACTTGTCTAATGAAGTTAAGGCAAGGACGGCATACTTATCACTAACTAGAGGTGACGGCGGCCAGAACCTAATTGGTCCTGAACTAAGGGAACTTTTAGGGGTATTGCGTACCCAGGAGCTTTTGGCAGCACGTCGTATTGATGGTGGAGAGCAATTTTTTACAAGGGCCAATGACTTTGGTTATTCAAAACATCCTAATGAAACTTTGAAACTATGGAACAAGGATTCTGTTTTGGGCGATGTTGTGCGAACAATACGTAAATTCAAACCTGATGTTATTATTAATCGCTTTAATCATAGAACGCCTGGGTCTACCCATGGGCATCATACATCATCGGCCCTATTAAGCGTTGAAGCTTTTGACTTGGTTGGCGACCCAACAGCCTATCCAAACCAACTTAAAACGTTAGATACCTGGCAACCAAAAAGATTATTCTTTAATACATCGTGGTGGTTTTATGGGAGTGAGGAGAAATTTAAAGAAGCGGATAAAACCAACTTGTTGAACTTCGATATAGGGGTTTATTATCCTTTACTGGGCATATCTAATAATGAAATAGCCTCATTGGCAAGCAGTCAACATCTATGTCAAGGTTTTGGTAGGCTTTCTACACGTGGCAGCCAAAATGAGTATATAGAATTACTAAAGGGCGATTTACCCTTGGATAAGGGCAATATTTTTGATGGCGTAAATACCACTTGGTCTCGTGTTAAAGGCGGAAATGATGTAGGTGAAATCCTTAATGGGATTGAAAATAACTTCAATTTTCAAAACCCGTCCATACATCTACCAAAGCTGTTGGAAGCCCATAAGTTGATCCAAAAAATCCCAGATGCGCATTGGAGAAATTTAAAATCGAAAGAGTTGGAAGCTATCATTACTTCCATAACGGGTTTATATCTCGAAGCTTCATCCCAAAGTGCCATCGCCAATCCTGGAAGTAGCATTCAGATAAATATTGAAGCTATAAACAGGAGCAATGTCCCAATGAAATTGAATTCTATTTCAGTAGGCAAAATCATTGCTGAACAAAAGGATGTGGTTCTCTCAGAAAATATAAAAACAACACTTAAGGTAGATTTTCTTATTCCTGAAAACACCAAATACACCAGTCCTTATTGGTTAGACAAGAAAGGGACTATTGGCATGTATACTGTTGAAAACCCTAATTTTATTGGGATGCCCCAGACGCCGCCAGCTTTTATGGCTACCTTTATGGTTGATTTTGATGGCTATCAAATTCCAATTACAAAACCGGTTATACATCGTTATTCAAAACCGGATAAAGGCGAAATATACCAACCTTTCGACATTTTACCTGAGGCGACTGCCAGTTTTAAGGATAAGGTCATGATATTCGCTGACGGTAGTTCGAAAAAAATACCAATTACAGTAAAAGCCCACCGGGATAGTGTAAAAGGAGAAGTAATCTTTTGTTACGATAAAGGATGGAAAGTTGACCAAGAAAGCAAACCATTCGAAATTGCTAAAAAAGGAGATGAACAAATTGTGGTATTTGAGTTAACGCCACCTGCCAGTGAAGATGAAAGTTTTATATCGCCAATAATTAAGGTAAATGGCAAAGAGCTATCCAAGGAATTGGTCACCATAAGTTATGATCATGTTCCAACCCAGTCAGTTTTGTTACATTCAGAGGCCAAAGTGGTCCGATTGAATATACAGAAGGTCGGTGAGCATATTGGATATATTGTGGGAGCTGGAGATGAAGTACCGAAGAGCTTGGAGCAAATTGGTTATATCGTACATACGATTGATCCCAATTCAATAAATGCGGAAACATTGAGCAAATATAGTGCGGTTGTTGTAGGAATACGGGCATATAATATCGTACCTGAATTAAAATTCAAGCAGAAATATTTATTCGATTATGTTGAAAATGGTGGCAATTTGGTCATACAATATAATACGGCAGGTAGATGGAGTGCACAATTTGATGATATTGCGCCCTATCCGCTAAAACTTTCTAGGGACAGGGTAACCGATGAAAATTCTTCAGTACAGATTATTGCTAAAGACCATGAATTGGTGAACTACCCCAATAAAATTAAATTATCTGATTTTGATGGTTGGGTACAGGAACGTGGGCTCTATTTTCCAAATGAATGGGATGACAAGTTCACTCCAATACTAACAATGCGCGATGCGGATGAGTCTGAAAAAGCTGGGAGTTTACTTATTGCTCCCTATGGCAAAGGCAATTATATTTATACCGGATTAAGCTTTTTCAGGGAATTACCAGCCGGTGTTTCCGGGGCCTATAAGTTATTTGCCAATATGTTATCAGTGGGCAAGGAAAATGTGGAGGAAGAAACGAACATAAAAGGTTGAACATGTTAGATAAACTTAGTTGGAAAAAAGAATATACGGTAGTGTTGATCTTGAATATCATCTATATATTGGTTTTTAGTTATCTAATGACTTCATTTACATGATATGGGAAACTTAGATTGGATCATTCTTTCGGGAACGCTAGTTTTCATCGTTGTTTATGGCGTTTGGAAAACGCGTGGCAGCAAAGATGTAAATGACTATGTTCGAGGTGGGAATAAATCGAAATGGTGGACCATAGGTCTTTCTGTGATGGCCACGCAAGCTAGTGCGATAACCTTTCTATCTACCCCAGGCCAGGCCTTTCATGACGGTATGGGTTTTGTTCAATTCTATTTCGGACTCCCCTTGGCCATGATAATCATCTGCTTGGTATTTGTTCCAATTTACCACAAGTTAAAGGTTTATACGGCCTATGAGTTCCTAGAAAATCGTTTTGACCTTAAGACCAGATCCTTGGCCGCCATACTTTTTTTGATTCAACGAGGACTTGCAGCAGGTATTACGATATTCGCGCCTTCCATAATCTTATCGGCCGTTCTTGGCTGGGATTTACGGACATTGAATATTATTATCGGCACCTTGGTCATTATCTATACCGTTTCAGGTGGGACCAAGGCGGTTAGTATGACCCAAAAACAGCAGATGTTCATCATCATGTTGGGAATGTTCATTGCCTTCTTCTTTATTATTGGGTATTTACCGGAAGATATCGGTTTTAAAAAGGCACTCAAAATAGCGGGTGCAAGCGATAAACTTAATATTCTGGACTTCAGTTTAGATACTAAGAGCAGATATACATTTTGGAGTGGAATCACGGGTGGTCTTTTTTTGGCTTTAGCCTATTTTGGAACAGATCAAAGTCAAGTACAGCGTTACTTGTCAGGCAAATCTGTTCGGGAAAGTCAATTGGGATTGATCTTTAATGGTATATTAAAAATCCCCATGCAATTTTTCATACTGCTAGTTGGGGTCATGGTTTTTGTATTTTATCAATACAACCCATCACCACTTAATTTTAATCCGGTGGCGACCCAGGGAGTTTTAAGTTCGGAATATGCCGATGATTACAAAGTACTTCAGGAAAGACAAGTAGCCTTGGTAGCTGAAAAAACATTAGCCCAGAATAAGTTTTCTACTGCATTGGAACTTAAGGAACAAACGGCAATCGATGCTGCCAAAATGCATATAATAAACATAAACAGAAAAGACAGTACGAATAGGGCGGCAGCAAAAACATTGATCAGCCAGGCCGATGATTCAATCGAAACAAACGATAAAGACTATGTATTTATCCATTTCATATTGAATAATTTACCTAAGGGGCTAATAGGTTTATTACTCGCTGTGATTTTATCGGCAGCAATGTCTTCCACTGCTTCTGAATTGAATGCCTTGGGAACCATTACGGCATTGGATTTATACAAACGAAACAAAAAGGAAGTTCTTTCGGAAAAACATTTTGTTCAAGCGTCAAAAGGGTTTACATTCTTATGGGGAGTGATAGCCATATTCATTGCCTGTATTGCCAATCTCTTTGATAATTTAATCCAATTAGTAAATATCATAGGCAGTATATTTTATGGCAATGTGCTTGGCATTTTTCTTTTGGCATTTTTCTTCAAATATGTAAAAGGCAATGCGGTATTCTTTGCAGCTATTCTAACACAACTATTAATTTGCATAACCTACTATAACCTAATTTATATTTATCCTTCAGGGCAAGAAAAATTAGGGTATCTATGGTTGAACTTTATTGGTGCTGTTCTGGTTATTGTTACAGCATTGTCTTTTGAGGCGCTTGACAGGGTGTTGAAAAAACCGGTAGTACGTCGCTGATCTAAACAAACCTATATTCAAAAAAGCCCCGACGATTATGTCAGGGCTTTTATATTTCAGCTTCATTTTGGTTTTATTTAAGCGGTTTGATCACATAACTATATGATAAATCCTTAGGTTTAATCTGGTATTTGTCCAAAGCCATAAAACCCCAACTATTATCTCCGCCTACACCCATTTGTTTATAGTCGATATTGATATTCACCAATTCACGTTTTTTGATGTCCACA
Source organism: Maribacter sp. (assembly GCA_013001935.1). Taxonomy (GTDB): domain Bacteria; phylum Bacteroidota; class Bacteroidia; order Flavobacteriales; family Flavobacteriaceae; genus Maribacter_A. The sequence continues at coordinate 1,100 of JABDKZ010000445.1, read as the reverse complement.
GTATGCCGTTGTTGTTTTGTTTCCCCTGGGTCAAAATCAGAATTATATTGATGATGTGCACTAAATTCAAACAATTGGGGGGCATAAATCCCAATACCTGTGCCAGTTTCATTGGTAAAAGTTACCCAGCGAACATCTGCCCTATTCCCATTTTCCTGTGGACGTATATATGGGAAATATAAATCCTCAACCTTGGAGTCATATTTACCTACCATGGCCGAAGTTTTGCGGTCCTGATAATTCTCATGGGGTCCCCGGCCATACCAGTTTACCCTTTGGTATTCATTTCTGATAATAAAGTTATTTCCAAACCGTGGTATCACGGGTAAGTCTTCTTTGATACCACTTAGTTCGGTGGTAACTTTAATTTCTCCTTTATCATTAACATCATACGTTATACCGACTTTACCGTTTACATCTGGTAAATCATAGGTAGTAGTTACACGAGCATTCCCATTTTGAACTTTAAACGGACTTTGAGTCATTTTAAGTTCATCAATGGTACTGTTGTTCTTCCCTGATTGCACTCCAATACGTAACAAATTTTGATTTTTAGTTGCATCATTCCAGGGTTTCAACATTTTTGGCATATTATACCCAAAGTCATTGTCAATGGTAGCCCTCCAAAATTGGCTTCGATACCTTTTAATAACAGATTTCCATTACCATAGTCTATTGAAGTTAGTGAACCTTTATCGGCGTCAAATTTTACCTCAAAACCTTCACCCTTAATAATAACCATATTGTCATTGGTATTAATCTCTAATCCATCCCCCGAATCGCTCTTTGAAAAAGACTCTGGTGTATAATCGGATAATTGAAATTGCTCATAGGCCATCAAATGGTCCTTAGGCACTAGATTGTTTTTAGTTTTTGTTTTTGCGTAAATATTCAAATAGTATTCTGCCTTGGCATCTTTTAACTCAGGTAAATCAAGTTTTATGGTTTTTGATTCATAGGGGGCAATGTCTATAGTAGGTATTTCACCAGAAGCCATTTCTTCTCCATCCTTTGATAACTTCCAACTAAAATCAAATTTGTTCAGATTAGTGAAATCGTAAATATTTTTGATTACCACTTCGCCGTTCCGGCCATTCTTA
>JABDKZ010000417.1 GCA_013001935.1 Maribacter sp. | reverse complement strand
GCTGATCGTCCAGGTCTCTCCGAATGTTCACCCCTTGTGATGCATCTGACATATACATAGCGGGTACATTAAACCGTTCGAAGCCTTTGGTGAAAAACATATTATGACCCGAAATCATTGAAATTTTCTCATCGAGGGTCATCTGAGCAAGAATATCAATAGCCTGCTCTTTCGCTTCTTCGTATTTAATTGGAGGTACAAACGGTTTGTACATATCTTTATTAAATGCTGATTAAGTAATTTTTCTGAAACAGTTTCTCATAAACATCCTTGCTAAACATATAGAGTTGTGATGGCTTCTTCGAAACACCTGTTTGTTTCTCGTCAAGAGCAATGATGCATTTTTTACTTATCAATTTCCTTCGGAAATTACGGTTGTCTAACTCAATATTCAGAATAGACTGATACACATCTTGTACTTCGTTGATGGTAAATCTATCTGGTAATAATTCAAAAATTATTGGCTCAGAAAGACATTTTGTTTTCAAGTTTTCCAGCGCTTCCATTATTATTTGTTCATGATCAAACCCTAGATTTGGCAAATCTTTAACTGGAAACCAATTGGCCTGGTATTGATTATTGTTAATATCTACTTCTTCCGTTTTCAGTAAGAAGTAGTATGCGATAGTTATTGTCCTGTGATTAAATTTTTCATTGTTTATCCATAGCAGGTCTTTTTCACCGGTTAGCCTATCAGGGTCTCCAAAAGCTTTAAATTGTTTTTTGTATTGATTTGTTAATCCTGTCAGTTCCTTCAAAACTCTAGTGGCCGTTTCATCCAGAGTTTCATGCTCATACATATGGTATCCTGTTATCACATGGTCGTCTACCAAAACTTCTGCCTTGTCTTGTGATTCCAAATACCGTCTAATCAATAAGACATTCAGGGATTTTGTCTTAGTATCATATCCAAATACAACACAGTCCACTGATATATTTTGAATTTTCTTATGCAACACCTTTATGTTTAGTTCAGCCAAAATAGAATAAATCGAACTAAAACGGGCTTAACAAGGCCATTAAATGTTAACTAAACGTTTGATATAGATTCTATATAATGCCTATATATCAGGTGTAAAAGGGCTAATTTTTTTAAATAATTAATATTAAACGTAATTTTGACGTTAATCGATTAGGCTTTTTCAATGAATGATTGGCAACAGTTGATTGTCACCTGTGGGGCCTAACTGAGCTTATGTAGATACCAAAAAAGAGGAAGACCTGAGAGGCTATTTAAATATAATTCGAAATGAAACTTAATGAATCTAATATTTCAAAAATAAGGACACAAATTCTTGTTCCATCCTATAATAGGCAACAATTAAAAACGGGCATTATTCACGTGGGTATAGGTGGGTTTCATCGTTCCCACCAAGCCTATTACATTCACCAATTATTAGAAAAATATAGTGCTACAGATTGGGCAATATGTGGGGTAGGTTTGCGAGAAGCCGACCGAAATATGGCGAATGTTTTAAAAAATCAAGATGGCCTATACACGCTGGTCACACAGCACCCTAATGGAAAAGTCGAAAGTGAAGTCATTGGTTCCATAACGGAATACCTCTTAGCTGTTGATAATCCTAAATTGGTCATTGATAAAATGGCGCAGCCCGATACTAAAATTGTTTCACTCACGATTACGGAGGGAGGCTATAATTTTAATCCCATAACAGGTGATTTCAATTTTGAGAACCCTGATATTCAACACGAGTTGGCAAACCCCCATGAACCCAAAACTGTTTATGGCTATATAACAGCTGCTCTGCGAAAAAGACGTAAGCAAGGATTACCTCCTTTCACAATTTTGTCATGTGACAATATTCAGCATAATGGAGATATGACACGTAAAATGGTATTGGCTTTCGCTAAAATACAAGACGCTGAACTTGCCGAATGGATAGAAAAAGAAGTTGGTTTTCCAAATTCGATGGTGGATAGAATTACGCCTGTAACTACCCCTCAAATCATCGATCTGGTGAACAGTGAATATAATTACATGGATGAATGGCCGGTTGTCTGCGAACCATACATTCAATGGGTCATTGAGGATAATTTTGTGAATGGTAGGCCAGCACTTGAAGAAGTAGGAGTACAATTTGTACCTGATGTAACCCCCTATGAAAAAATGAAGATTAGATTGCTGAATGCGGGTCACTCAGTTTTAGGAATACCAGGTGCCCTTCATGGTCACAAGACCATAAATGCTTGTATGGAGGACAATCTTTTTGCATCATTCATGCGGCAATTTATGGATAAAGAGGCCACCCCCATTCTAGGTACAATAGAAGGCATAGATTTGACTGTCTATAAAGATAGCTTAGAAGAAAGATTTTCCAATCCAAATATAAAAGATGGTCTCAATAGAATTTGCTCTGAAAGCTCCGCCAAATTACCTAAGTTCCTGATACCAACTATAAAAGAAAATCTGGTAATTGGGGGTAGCGTAAAATATGGGATATTCATTCTAGTCGCATGGTGCTACTACAGTGATAAGGGTATAGATATCCAGAATTCTCAAATTGATATAATAGATGAAAGAAAGGAAGAACTTAACCAACGTGCAAAACAATATGAACAAGACCAACTTAGCTTTTTAAGAATTCCAGATATTTTTGGAAGCCTATTGGAAAACGAAAGATTTCGTAAGCATTATTCGAAGATGATTGAGGCTATTTATAAAGAGCCAAATATTCATAAGCTTATGGAGTTAATTAACCAAGATAATTATTCAGTGGAATAAAAAACTACCGACAATCGAGTAGACGGCCGTGACCAAAAGTGACCACGGTGCGCCCACCGACGTTTATGTCAGCACATTGTCTCACATTTATCAGCTGAAATGAAATGTAGGTGGAACACCGTACGTATGCTTACACCGTCGCTTTCTTTGGCGACCGGAGCTTTTAGCGAAGGTCTCAGCATAGGCGCTACAGCTCTTCAGGATTAGAATCATTACGGTGTAAATCCGTACTTACCATGCTCAAATAAATTCGGACAGGATTGGTAAATATCAAGAAGATGAGCGCGAGATTGAAACCATTTGCACCGAAGACAGCGAGCGAAATACGCGAAAAAGAACCAACGGCTAATGGTACCTGGAACAAGACAACAGAAATCCGTAGCCACCGATCCAAGCCCGGTGGCTTCTGGCCCGTCCAGCAGAAGCATATCTAGATTTTCGAGCCCGGTGGCTTTAGCCCTGGGCAACATAGACAAATCCCCCCTCCCCTTTATCCGGAGTCGCCGAAGGCAGCGAGCGAATTTCAAAAAGTGTATCGAGCATTGAGGCATAGAGATCCATCTTCAGCCCTTGTACTGGACTAATATAGGTTGACCAAAATACAACTTATATGCATTTAGAGAAGGGAAGTTTAATATCAATGGGAGAAAAAATAAAACAAGGACAATCAATAGGAATATCAGGGAAGACAGGCTATACAAGTGTTGAACATTTACATTTCAATATGTTAACTGCAGCAAATACAGAAGAAGGATTGGAGTCGATTCCGGTTGAGTTTGTAGAAGGGTATAAAGGAATTGAATTGTCAAGAAATGATTTTAATGAAAAAATGGCTATAAAAATGTGCATATCGATCAGTCGGCTAAACGCCGACCGTCGTATGCACCCACGTTATGTGT
>JABDKZ010000405.1 GCA_013001935.1 Maribacter sp. | reverse complement strand
CGCCTTTGTTTTTTGGAACCACCCAGCTTGGCATGCCCAAAGTCCGACAGGAAATCCCATCTTGAGCGATTTTCAGAAAGAGCGGATAAAGAATAAAGAACTCCACGGTATTGAGGTCATCAATTCTTTGGATTATGCCGAGGAATCTTTAGCGCTTGCCCTGGAGCATAACCTTACCATTATGGGCACCAGCGATATTCATGGCTTAATTGATTGGGATTATACCGAAAAAGGAAACCATAGGCCTATAACCTTGGTTTTTGCTAAGGAAAAGAGTTTAGAAAGTATGAAAGAAGCGCTATTTGCTGGACGGACAGTGGCGGTTTATAATGATCTTTTAGTAGGGAAACCAGAATATTTAATCCCGCTGATTCAAAAAAGTATTGTTGTAGAGAGCGCAACATACCTACCGAATACTACTGTGATGAAAATCACATTGAAAAATGTTACCAGTAGCGACCTACTCTTTGAAAACGTGTCAGTGTATACCTTTTACGATAGTTCACCGGTATTTGAAATTGAAGCTAGGGAGACAAAAACCGTACACCTTAAAACCTTGGAAAAATTGAGTGTAGCGAAGTTAAGCCTCAAGGCATTGGGTGCATTCACGGCACCAAAACAACAAGCGGTCATTGAATGGGACCTACTCGTGGAATAGTATTATTCTTTCCCATCAACATAATCCTGTAAATAGGTATATGGCTCAGTGAGTTTGCCATTCTTGGTCATACGTGCCCTATTTAAAATGCCGTCGGCATCTTTGTTGAAAAAGGCGGGAATTACATGTTTTACAAAAGCCTCTGCAAATCCTCCACTGGCATCCCGAGGTAACTCGGCCGGTAGATTATCTACAGCCATTACGGCAATGGCCTTTTTGTTCCTATAATTGGTCTCGGTTTCAGTATTGGGGTCATACCCATAAATAGGGTCTGCAATGGTCGAAGATCTCAGCGTACTCGCCACCGGACCATCGATATCGCAACTAATATCTGCCACGGTATTGATTTTGAAATCGGGATGTTTGGCATCTTCCCTGGTAAACAGGAAAGGGGCCCCATCCCCATAAAAATGCCCGGCAATATAGAAATCGGAAACCATCGCAAAACGAAAGAAGTTAGAGCGATATGCATCCGGATGGTCAAAAAAGTCTTGCATATTTCCTTTTGTACCATCTTTTCTTAAATTGTATTCATCAACATCAATTTGGCAATATACAGCATGGTCGAATGTATCTTCCAAAAATTCTTGTACTCCAACTTGTTTTAAGTTCATCCCATCCAACATTTCCTTAGCCCCATTGCCTACCCTTCCTTTGCCAGTCAATAAAACCTTGATATTAGGTAATGGTATATTCTTTAGGGATTCAATCAATGCCTTTTGGTCGGCCAGTTTTTGTGCCTTAGGTAGTTTATATAATTTGTTCTTTAATCCGTAGGCCCGAAAACCATTATACGCCCCTACAATTCCGGCATATCTTCCAAAGGCCACCAAACGTATTCCTTTTTCATTGGTAATGACCTCATGGTCGTACAATTCAATATTTTTCTCAAGAATGGCCTTTAGCAACTTTCTGTTGTAAGGCTGCTTTTTGATGGTATGTGAGAAGAAAAAATACTTTTTATTGGGAATCAGATTTTTAATGGGTACTTCTTTCACGCCAAGTAACGCATCACAATCCTCCATTTTTGATGCGACTTTTATTCCTGCTTCCTTGTACTCTTCATTGGTAAAAACCCGTATTGGCGAGGGTTCTACGATTATTTGTGCATCTTCATACGTGGAAAGGACTTTTTGACAGGCTTCAGGGGATAGGACTACGCGCCTATCTGGCGGATTTTTACGTTCTCTGATGATTCCGAATCGCATAAAATGTATTTGGTATAAATTTTGCCCTAAATTAGGTGGAATTATAAGGGTACGCAAACTTTTCATTAGCTTTGCAGTCCTTTTAAAAAAGATGTTCTTTGAAAATATGGGGCCGACTGGTTTTGACAGCGAGACCAATGGCAATGTAAGCATGTCGAGCGCTGGGCAACAGCTCGTTAATCTCATTTTCCACACTTTAATTGGCGATAATAATTACGCTCTTGCCGCTTAATCTGAATTATAGTAAGATTTAGCCTCGTTCCCGCTAGGCGGGAAAGCGAGATGTTCCTGGATAGCCTCTGTCGACGGCGATTCAATCAGGAGCACCATAAATGTCGATATAAGGCTACTAGCACTTCGATAGTAGCACCAAAACTCAAGAAGATAAGCGTTGGTTAGGCCGTTTCCGGTCAGGCCTGCGTCGAAAATCAATCGGAAACTAAACATGTAGAAAGCCTTGTAATTGCTTGTTTGGACGGGAGTTCGATTCTCCCCGGCTCCACGACACCCAAAAATACGCAGCAGATTGGAGTTTAATAAAACGCCAAGCTTGCTTGAGCGTTTTTTGAAAACTACAAGATGCCTATTGCCTTAGCAATAGGTATTTTTATTTGCAACAATGTGAGACATCGGAGAACACCTCAGGTAACCCCTCCGGCTCCACTCTTAAAAGCTACCTTACGGGTAGCTTTTTTTCGTTGCGCCTCTGGTCCTCTAAAGCCAACACATCGACTCGCGCCTCATTAAAAATGTCCACTGGACATTTTCTGCTCTCGGCCGTCCCCGGCTCCACGATCACTCACAACTACGTCGTGAATGAAAACATAATAAACCCAACAAATTTATTTGATTGTGTTTTGTTGTTTTTAGGCATCTGGCTTGTAAAGCCAGGTAGTTGTAATTGCAAAACGGAAGCATTAGGGAGCACCGCAGGTAACATCCCTGATTGATGTCATTCCATTGGAGATAGAACAATGCAACTAAATCCAATTAAAGGGAAATATCACCCTGTAGAAGATATGAAGTTACCAATGCCCGCATCTCTATTTGGTTTAATCCTACAGGAGTTTCGGTGCGATATAGTGATTTGATTATCTCCCCATCAAAAGTATTGAACTCACTTGCTGCACCTGGACACATAACACTACTGATCTGATCATCGCAATAGGTATCAGAAGTATGGCCCAAACCGATAATATGACCAAACTCATGTTTAAAAAGGGCTTCATTTCCATCCACCATCCAGATTCGGCCATTATAAATATTGTAATCAACATCGGTATCATATAGGGCATATCCACCGAAAGTACCATCCTTGATCTGGCTGTACATATCTGGCCACAAAGTGGCAACAGTAGATGTGGGACCCATAACCAAAAGAACATTGGATTCTTCCAGGGTATCTACAAGCACTATATTCGTTCCATCCGATAGAAAGGAATTAAACTCATCTAAATAACCCTGAACTGTTTGTTGGTAGTCTTCAGGTAAATCTCCTTGCATATACAATTTTACATCACCCTGCCATTTTTCGCTTAATAGACCTCCACTGGCGGTAGGAGAAAGCTTGTAAGTCAAATAAATGTATTCATCAATAAAACTCTTCTCGTAATTCGTTAGAGGGCCGTCATCCACATCCGTGACATTTATCCTAACGGTTGCCCTAGTACTGCCCCCTTTACTGTCTTTTACACTAACATCAAAACTTAAAGATGTCGCCGTTTCATAATCCAGAATTGAATTACCTTTGGTACTCACCACCCCTGTAGTTGGACTAATGTTCAAATCAATATCAGATTCCAATTTGAATGTCAAGGGATCACCATCAGCATCTGATGCGACCAGAGTACCAATTGGTTTAAAACTTCCAATACTCTCAGGAACCTCAAATTGTTGATTTTCCATTATGGGTATAGCGTTTAAAGGTGTTGGGTCTTCCATGACCACTGAATCCTCCTCAGTGCTACAGGAAAAGGTTAGAAGAAACAAAACCATACTTATTGTGCTTAGCAATAGTTTTTCTTTTTTCATAGCTTGGTTTAGTATTTTGAATTATTACTGGTTTTTTACCTTAGCGTTTTAAAAATAAATCAAATTCATTATCATTTAATTATTTCATTTCAAAAATCGAAATATTGATCCAATTCAAAATTCCCTATTCATAGGTATTTTCAATGGTAGTGCTATAAGCAAAGTCAAAAATGAGAACTTTGGGGAGGGAGAATTGTTTAAATTTAGTAAAAACTAAATTTATATTCCTAATCATTTTTCATTGAATATTCTTCTATCTGGACCTAGCGCGATCCAGAATGTACTTTTTAAATTTTTTATCGTTTTCCATAATCTCAAAAAAATCGGCAACAAAATCTTTCGCCTCAGTGAACATTATCGGGTTTTGGAAATATACCTTTAAATCATCCATGACCGAATATATTTTATCTTTTGACGCAATGTATTCTTGTCTTACTTGCTCTGTAAGTTCATCATCGCGCTTATAGCCCTTATAT
>JABDKZ010000384.1 GCA_013001935.1 Maribacter sp. | reverse complement strand
TTGTGGTGGCGCTCCGTTACCATTAATCAGCATTACACCACGAATAATTAATTGGGAGTGAGGGCCATCGCCTGAAGCGCTTTGCGCTAAACAATTTAAGGTCCATAAGAGAATAGTGGCTAATAGTATGTTTACTTTTTTCATTTAATATGTTGTATTTGACATTTAAATTGGGTTGATCAATCTCTGGAAGGAACGCTTATTTTATCCCCTAAAAACAGTGCATTTAAAAAAAGTCGGTTTGTACCATACCAGGAACCCCGAAAGTTAGGATTATCCGCAAAAAGTATAACCCGGCCACCACCAACTTTGCTTACTACTAGTGATGCAGAGGGTTTCAAATTTTCTTCCATGTTCTTTTTGGTAATGAATCCGTCTATATGGGGATTATCGGCATATTTACCAACTATGGCGTATTCGTTTTTACTGGGTGCTATCCACACCGTATTGTTTTTATAAACGGGAATGGCCCTGTCATGATATCCAAAAGCTAGGGGATGGGTAGTGTCAATATCTACCTTAAGGATTATACCACCAACACTTTCCTTGCCCAGATTTTCACGGGCATCTCCATAAGGTCTGCGAACGGTTGCAGCGGTTGTATCTTTTTCGTGCTCGGTTAATTTTTCTTTTACTAATTTCTTGTCAATAGCCCATTTTGAGGCCGTACCAATGGTAATCAGCGTATTGCCCTTACTTACCCAAGCCTTGATTTTGGCCAGCTGTTTTTCAGTAAAGCTATAACGACCTGAGACCATGACCAGGGTCTTGTATTTGTCCAAGTTCGCCCTATTAAAATTTCGCATGGGTATTTTGGTAATCGGCATATGAACACGGGTATCTAATAAATGCCAAACTTCACCGGCTTCGTATGATCGCACACCATCCCCAATTAACATTGCTGCCTTTGGTTTTTTTAAAGCCGATACATAGCTGCTTCCAAGATCTATTCCTTTTAAGCTATAGCCAGAACTGACAGCGAACATGGGAACTTGATATTTTTCTTGTGCCTTTTGAAGGAGTTGATATACGGCGTCGGGATCTTTCTTTTGCAGACTTACTGGGATGACCAAAGCGCCATAATTGAATGACTTGGATTCGGATCCCACCTTGATGGTAAAGGGTTTGAAGGAAGACGAGACAACTAGACCTTTGGTTTGAAGAAAATGGAGTACGGCAGGAGCGTTATAATCATCCCAATCAATAATGTAGGCATAATTTGATTTTTGTACGGGCGCGTTGTTAACAAAGTTATCGGTAGTTGTGATTTTGTCTCCCAGATTCACCGAAGTCACAGCGCGATATTTCATATTGTAAAAATTAGCCACGGACCAAGCTGAAGCATCATAATAAACACTATCACGATATTTTGAATAGGTCTCGAACATTGTTTGAACCATTCTATACTGTGGTTGTCTTGTCGGGACAACATATTTACTGCCAGAGGTATACACATCTATTTTATGGAGTAACAGTTTATCAATGAAAGCCTGATTCCGATTTTGATCATGGGCATCACCAAAGGTGTATCCTTTGACCTTGCTCTTGGCAGCTCTGGAAATGGCGCTCTTAAAGAAATCTTGTTGGTATTTTCGCATATAAGCCTTGTTCTTTACAGCAGTTTTCACCGTGGTAATACTTGAGGTATATTGATTGCGAATTGTAAACGGAAAGGTAATCTCACCAAAAGCGGTAGTCTGTTTATGCCCTCTGGAACTTGCCTGTTCAAACAATAATCCCAACCCACCTTGTAAATCAGGGTAGGAAGATCCATAGCCCGGATATGTGCCGTCAAAAACCTCTTTGGTAAAATAAAAACTACCAATACTGTCAAGTGCTTTGGCAAATTCGTCCCCGAACATATTGTTGAGGTCTTCATAATTTTCCTTTGGCATAATGGGATCCAGTGAACCGTTTGCTTTCATAGGTTCAAAGAAATAGGAACTTTGCGAACCCATCTCATGAAAATCGGTAACGACATTGGGGTACCATTGATGGTACCAGTTTAATTTCCCCCTACTTTCAGGATTTATCCCCAAAAGCCAATCACGGTTTAGGTCGAACCAATAATGATTGGTACGCCCACCGGGCCAATATTCATTATGTTCTGCATCTTGTGGGTCGGCCACAAGCGGATTTCCCTGATACGTATTCGCATATTGTGTGTGGCGATCACGGCCATCAGGATTAATCGTTGGATCAACAAAGATCACCGCATTTTTTAAGTACCTTAAAATTTCTGGATTGTTGGAGGCTACCAAGGTATAAGCCGTTAACATTGCTGCTTCTGAGCTCGAAGGTTCATTGCCATGCACGTTATACGCCAAGTTGATGAAAATAGGGACATCGTCATAGTTCACGGCATTCTTATTGGGGTCTGTGAATGCCAAATGCTGTTGTTTCAAATTTTCGAGATTTGCCAGATTCTCTGAACTTGTAACCGTCAAGATTACCAATTTACGTCCTTCATGGGTCTTACCGTAGTAATGAATGGAAGCCCGATCAGATACTTCGGCAAGTTTTTCCAAATAGGAGACAATTAAATCATGACGCGTATGATGTTCGCCAATACCATACCCTAAAAACGCTTCGGGAGAAGGAATATCCGCATTGAATGGATGGTATTTTTTAGTAAAATAGTCTTGGCCATAAAGTGTTGAACCACTGAACAGCAACAATAGGAGTAGTCTTTTGAGCATGGAAAATCTTTTTAATTAGTCCCCTAAATATAGGGAATAATACCAGAACAAGATGTCCCTTTCAATACGTCATTAACTTGGATTAAACCCAACTGAAACCAAGAATCTAAGCTACCGAGTGAAATTGCTGTCCTACCTCTGAGAATTTTACAATATAGTTGGTTCCTTTTTTAGTGAGATCTTTGCTAATTGTACCTTTTAGTTGGCGTGCCAGATTATGAATTAATTTTAAACCCAGTGATTTGGTCGTTTTGTGATCAACAGATTCAGGGAAGCCAACACCATCATCGCCAATATACAGCACATATTCATGATTCTTTTCTTGACGAATAGCAATGCTGATTTCACCTTCATTCTCATCGGTAATACCATATTTTAAAGCATTTGTAATGGCCTCATTTATCAAAAGACCCAAGGGAATAGCGGTATCAATACCCAATTTAATATCGGGAATATCGATATTGAGTTTCACTTTATTTTCAGCCCCTTTTAATGAGCGGATAAGAAATTCGCTCAATTCCTGTACATACGATTTGTATTCAATTTTTGAAAGGTCATCACGCATGTAGAGCATTTCATGAACCATGGCCATTGAGATTACCCTGTTTTGGCTACTCTTGATCATACTTTTCATTTTCTTGTTTTCAATGCTTCTTGACTGAAGGCTCAATAGGCTTGAAACTGTTTGCAGATTGTTTTTTACCCTATGATGTACTTCGCGAAGTAAAGTCTCTTTCTCATTGATTCGTTTTTCTATTTCACTTCTTGATTTATAAAGATTATGATGCGCCTTTAAGAGGTTCTTACCCAAAACGCCTCCTAATAGATACACGGAAAAAAGAATACTTAAAAAGCTGAAAAGGTTACGGGAAGTTTCTGGAACCACATTTTCCACAAAAGTATATTCGGGAAGACTTTCTATATATAATAGACAGATAATCAACATATTAATATATAGGTATGTTTTCCCATATGATTTTGTAGTTACATAACCCGCGAAGACGATAAGTGCCAAAACAAAGATAAATGGGCTATTGATACCGCCACTGTACAAGGTGATAACCGATGCACTGATAAGAGCCACTATGGATGTTATTTGATAGGTTACCATTAAATTTTCATGGGTTCTATAGGCGAAAGTGTTGATCAGATTTATGGCTCCAAATCCAAAAAATACATAAGGCAAGATTATACTGATATTAAGAGCGTATAGACAAAGGAATCCTAAAACTATCGCAAAAAATGAGGAGAAATAATTGACCCTCAATGTTAGTTTGACTTTATCTTTTAATCGATATTCGTCTTTGACGGGCGTTTTCATGATAAAATGTTTATTGCTCATTAATAGAGAATTACATATTGGTTTGGTAAGGAAATTCCTAAAAATACCGAGTATATAATAGTAAAGCTAAATATGTTTTGCAATTAAATCAACAACTGGACAGAAAATATCGTAGTTGTATTTTTATTCCAGAGTAGTGGAATTGACTAACTTCTTTCAATTTTTGGTACTAAATCAGTGAGGTCAGCAATTTTTATTTTAGAAGCCTTTTCAATACTTCGTCTAGCGGCAATGCCTATGAGTATTGACATGGCGCCATCTCTAACGCCAGCTGTCCTTCCATAGGGATCGGCAATTTCCGGATTTTTGAAAATCTTATCATGTAACCTTTTATCCCCACCACCATGACCGCTTTTTTCCATGGCAACATTGATCATTTCATGCCCTGACCATAGTTTGTGCAAAATCAAGGGCTCGAAATGCATTTCTTCGGTATTGGTTTGTTCCATTTCCTTGACATGTTTTTCAGCTTCACTGATCGTGGGCATTTTGATATAAGGAATGTCCTGCCATGCTTCAATTCTTCCCTCAGTACCGTTAAAAGCCACCCGCCATCCTTCAAAAGGAGAATAGGTTGTGAGTGAGTAGTTCAAAATAGTATTATTGGCATATTTTACTTGGGCCGACATTTTATCAAAGATGTCGATTTCGTCCCGAAAAAGGCAATTATCCCGAATATATCCATCGTATTTCTCATTTTTCACATATAAGTCCATTGAACGCTTATCCTTTGTAATATCCCAGTGAAAATCACAATCCGCGATATGATTACAATCACGACAATTATTGCCACGGAAGGGACCGTTTTTCCCATAGAATTCCAAATCACCATAAGCGAATACTTCATTCGGTTCGGAGTTTATCCACCAGTTTAGCAAATCAAAATGATGGGTAGCTTTATGCACCCAAAGGGATCCTCCACTATTCATTTGACCATGCCAACGTCTAAAGTAAGATGCCCCATGATATGTATTCAAATACCAATTAAAATCTACTGATACCAGTTCTCCAATCGATTTATTTGCTAATAATTCCTTGATTTTAGTGGCATACGGACTCCATCGATAATTAAAACCGACTATCAAATTCTTGTTCGACTTTCTCTCTGCGTCCAAGATAGCCTGACACTTGGTTTCATCAGTGGTCAGTGGTTTTTCTGTAAGTACATCGCAGCCCATCTCAAGGCCCTTGATAATAAATTCATGATGGGTTGAGTCTTTGGTAGTGACAATAATTAAATCGGGCCTGGATATTTGCACCATTTCATCGAAATCAGTAAATGTTGGGCAATCAGCTCCAATATATACTTTTCCATAGGCCAGGCGGCCAGGGTTGTTATCACAAAGCCCAACAAATTCCAGAATATCGGAATATTCATCTAAAAGGCGTTTTCCCCAGAATGAAGTGCCCCTAATGCCGGTTCCGATTAGGGCTATCTTCAGTTTTTTTGCACTTCCAAAAGCAAAGGACTGAATAGGAAAGGCAGTTGTAGCTGCTAGCATACTAATTGATGAAAGGAATTTACGCCTTGAAGTTTTCATGATTTAAAGACTTAGCTATATTAAAGATATAGATTGCATCTTAGTAAAAAAAATGGCGCCCATTTGGGCGCCATTGCTAATCTTGTATTATGAGTAATTAATCTTCGGTCAAAACCCAATCCCCTTTATCTATAAGTGGTTCTGCTTGTTTGTATTTCACTGTTTTACTTTCACCTGACATTATATTCTTAATGGTCACACGTTCGTTGCGTCCTATTTTTGGTCGTTCACGAACAATCGTTTCCGTCACTTGGGGCCGTTGGCCTTGGGTTTGCCCCGCCGCTCTATTTTGGGCAGCCAATTCATCACTATTGGGAATTTCGGCCTTACTGGTCTGTAAATTTTCTTTTGGCCTTTTTACTTCACGGGCATTTTGTATCTCATTCGGGTTTTCCGTTGGCAATTCTCCCTTGAACAAGAATGAAACAACCTCTTTATTCACTTTATCTATCATACTTTTGAAAAGTTCAAAAGCCTCAAATTTGTAAATCAACAAAGGATCTTTTTGTTCGTGCACTGCCAATTGAACCGATTGCTTTAATTCATCCATTTTACGCAAATGGGTTTTCCAAGCATCATCGATTATTGCCAGTGTAATATTCTTCTCAAAATCGGTCACCAGCTGGGTTCCGTCAGAATCGTAGGCATCCTTGAGGTTTGTAACTACATTCAAAGTCTTTATACCATCTGTAAATGGAACTACGATGCGCTCAAATTTATTTGAGTTGTCCTCATATACCTTTTTAATCACAGGAAAGGCGGTAGCTGCATTACGCTCTATTTTTTCTCGATAATGTTCGTAGGCTACTTTATAGATTGTATTTGAAATATCCTGAACAGGTAATTTAAGGAACTCTGCTTCGGTAATCGGTGAGGTGATAGAGAAAAACTTTATCAATTCAAATTCAAAATTCTTGAAATCCGAGGCAGCTTTGTTAGTATCGGTTATGGCCTCACAAGTGTCATAGACCATATTGGCAATATCAACCTTTAGGCGTTCGCCTTGTAATGCATGACGTCTTCGCTTATAAACAACCTCTCGTTGGGCATTCATAACATCATCATACTCCAACAAGCGTTTACGAACCCCAAAGTTATTTTCCTCTACTTTCTTTTGGGCGCGTTCTATTGACTTGGTCATCATGGAATGCTGAATAACCTCACCCTCTTCCAAGCCCATTTTATCCATCATCTTGGCTACTCGGTCAGAACCGAACAAACGCATAAGGTTATCTTCAAGCGAAACGTAGAATTGTGAACTTCCTGGATCACCTTGGCGCCCAGCACGACCTCTTAATTGCCTGTCTACACGTCTTGAATCATGGCGTTCTGTGCCAATAATCGCTAAACCACCTGCAGTCTTCACTTCATCTGACAATTTAATGTCGGTACCTCGACCCGCCATATTGGTTGCAATTGTAACTACCCCTGCATAACCAGCTTCAGCAACAACATCTGCCTCCCTTTTGTGCAATTTAGCATTCAAAACGTTATGCGGAACTTTACGAATGTTCAACATCCTTGAAAGCAGTTCAGAGATTTCTACAGAAGTTGTACCAATCAATACCGGTCTTCCGGCTTGTGATAGTTTTGTTACCTCGTCTATTATGGCATTGTATTTTTCGCGCTTTGTTTTGTAAATCAAGTCATTTCTATCATCACGTGCAATAGGTCTATTTGTCGGAATTTCCATTACGTCCAACTTATAAATTTCCCAAAATTCACCAGCTTCGGTAATGGCGGTACCGGTCATACCAGCCAGTTTATTATACATTCTAAAATAGTTCTGCAGCGTCACCGTAGCGAAAGTTTGGGTCAATGCTTCTATTTTCACATTTTCCTTGGCCTCGATTGCTTGGTGCAATCCGTCAGAATAGCGACGACCATCCATAATACGACCGGTTTGTTCGTCAACGATCATTACTTTATTTTCGATTACCACATATTCAACATCCTTTTCGAAGAGAGTGTATGCCTTTAGCAACTGACTCATGGTATGAATGCGCTCACTCTTTATGGTAAAGTCCTTAAAAAGTTCTTCTTTGAGTTCGGCTTCTTTTTCAATTTCAAGACCTTGATTTTCGATTTTGGCGATTTCTCCACCAATATCTGGCATCACGAAGAAATCCCTGTTCTGTTCACCGGAAATATAATCGACTCCTTTATCGGTCAGTTCAATTTGATTGTTTTTTTCATCAATAACAAAAAGAAGATCCTCATCTACTTTAGGCATCTCCCTATTGTTATCCTGCATATAAAAATTTTCAGTTTTCTGAAGCAATTGTTTTACACCTTCTTCACTCAAAAATTTTATAAGTGCCTTGTTCTTTGGTAACCCACGATATACACGTAGTAATAAAAATCCGCCTTCTTTGGTATCTCCAGCGGTAATGGCCTTTTTGGCCTCAGCCAAAACCCCGGTCAGGTGTTGTCTTTGTCTTTGGACAATATCACTTACTTTCGGTTTTAGTTCATTGAATTCATGACGATCGCCTTCCGGTACTGGTCCCGAAATAATCAATGGTGTACGGGCATCATCGACTAATACGGAATCGACTTCATCGACAATGGCATAGTGATGTGGTCTTTGTACTAAGTCTTTCGGCGTGTGTGCCATATTATCACGGAGATAGTCAAAACCAAATTCGTTATTGGTTCCATATGTGATATCTGCATTATACGCTGCTCTACGGCCTTCAGAGTTAGGTTTGTGATGGTCTATACAATCTACTGATAGTCCATGGAATTCAAAAATTGGTGCCATCCAAGCACTATCCCTTTTGGCAAGATAATCGTTCACGGTCACCAGATGTGCACCATGCCCTGAAAGCGCATTTAGATACATGGGTAGGGTAGCGACCAAAGTTTTACCTTCACCCGTTTGCATCTCGGCAATTTTACCTTGATGTAAGGCTATGCCTCCTATTAATTGTACATCATAATGTACCAT
>JABDKZ010000373.1 GCA_013001935.1 Maribacter sp. | reverse complement strand
GGCCTGGGGCGATACTCCCATCTCCTTGAGGATGGCTAACTGCGGCCATAGACCTGCTGCTTCGCCGGTATGGGAGGCGATGGTCAAACCGGTTTTTAGATGGGTAATTGCAGCAGCTTTGACCAATTTTTGGTGCATAACGGACAAGGTGTCTTTAGCATCAATACCGATTTTTATAAAGCCAGGCTTAATCGGGGTACCGTCAATGCCCTGCTCAAATTCACTTATCCAATCCATTGCCAGTTTTTCTGCTGATACTTCCTTTGCATATTGTGGAATGAATTTATCATTACGGGCGCCGTACAGGCCGGTATTCGTTAGAATTTTGAGGCCCGTTTTTTTAGACAGTTTTTGTAAAAGCATAACATCACGCCCAAGGTAATTTGGGGTGGCATCCACAAAATATGTTACACCATGCTCTTTAAGTGCCAGAAGATAAGGCTCGGTTTCCTTGATGATGGCTTCATGGTCCCAGCTTGCAGGTTGAATACTATCTGCCCCTATAAAATCGACCAGAATATGTTCATGGGATAACCAAATTTGGTTTGGTGTAGCCTTGTGTACTCCACTGACATCTTGAATAAGCTGCGGGTTTTTTGATGATGAACAACCAACTAAAAATAGAACTATTAAGATGTAGAGTAAGTGTTTCATTTGTATTAAACCTTGCGCCTTTTATAATCAGTTTGACATATCAGCTGGAAACCATCAGCGGTAGTATAAAGATAATTGATTGCTTAAATTTTCGCTAAGAAAATTCAACCGAAATGGATTTCGGTATTATTAGCAACAGCTATAATATTGTTAAGGTACTTCTTGACAGCGTAATTTTTTTAAAGTTCGGCAGCTCGGATCTAATTACAACAATAAAAAATGGTATAAAAGCAAAAAGGATCCCTGCCTAGGATCCTTTTGCATTCTATATTATTAGTCAGCTTATAGGGCCGTGACTTCTTTGACTTCGCTTTGTTTTGCATGGGGATCAAAATTGGCCGGAAGATACTCTGCCGTATCAAAGCCCAACTCAATTTGCTCTTCTTCTTCCAAATAATTTATACCATCAATATCTGATGGATTTGCATAGGGGTCAAAGCTTGCAGGCAAATAATCGGCCACGTTAAAACCTAGAACGATTTCCTTTTGTTCTTCAACAAATTCCACTGCATTCAGATCCACATAGAGTTCGTAGGGATCAAAACCTTCAGGCAAGTAGTCCCGAGTATCAAAACCAAGTACGATTTCTGGTTCTTCCTCAATAAAGGCGATTTCGTTCAAGTCCAGCATTGCATTTTCCGCACATTCTGGATCTGAAACGGACACCAGCGATTTGGTCCAGAGCAATGGCTCAACCGTTTTAATATTGGCCGTTGGCAGTTCCTGTGTAACTTCTGAAATACCATAAACTGTTGGCACCACTGCACCCACGTTTACATTCTCCTGCGCGGGTACACTGCCTAGCAGCAACAGTCCGCATATGAGCATTAATTTGTTCATTTTTAGATTGATTTAATTGTTCTGTAAAACTGATCATGTGTTTAGTTGTATATAAGACTACCGAAATAAGAGAATGTTACTTTGCTTGGGAAATCTTTAACAGCTTTTGGTTCTTTTTTAGCATTTTTTTTATTTTTTGATGGTTGGATAATTGGAAGGTTAGAGGATTGGAATTGTGATTCCTATCCCTCGACTTGGCTCAGGATAAACTAGATAGGTAGCTTATAGGCGTTATCGTTAGAAACGTCCTACTCTCAAATGTTTGTATTAAGACCTTTCACCTTTATTTCGGCGTCTTAAGTTCGGGATGTGGATAATCACCGGATCTATTTTGAAATGAGGTTATTTTTGGATTTTGTATAATTCCATCTTTTATCTCAATAGCCCGTCGAATGGTTTCACTTTTTTCCCATCTTTCGGGCCCGCCCATTATAATTGGCAAATAAGGGGTCAGGCTGTTGGATATTTCCCATGTAGCGGCATTCCATAGATAGGAAGGCGTATGGTCTACCGCATAATAAAACACTTTTCCTGCCTTAAATATCGGGGCCTCAAAAGTCGTTGGCTTGGCAAAAGAAAAAGCCATGCCTTCATCACAACTGACATCTACAATCAGGCAGCCTGGCTTCAGACGATCATTTTGATCTTCGGCAACCAACATTACGGGGTGATCGGTATCCTGCAGTATGCCATTTATTATTATATCCGCATCAACCAATTCTTCAACAAAGGGACGGGATTTATGTTCTGGATGAAGCGACATCAGATTACCATCTTGATCTTCTTCAAATTGATAATACTTGACTCCGGCCATTTGATCAGCTACAAGAAAATAATGTCGTTGCGTAAACACTGTAATATCATGTATACCCCTGGCGTGTAATGCGCGCACGGCACCTCTGCTTACCGAACCAAAACTAAGCACTACTGCTTTGCGACTCGGCCCATAGTTTCCATCGATTCCAATTAGGTTCATAGCATGGTGTACCCCAGCATAACCGGCAATTTCATTATTATTTTGAAAGATATGCATTTGCCAATCCCCGTGGGCCGACCACCGATGCATGGCCTCCCAAGCAATAAGCGTTAACTTCCGATCAATAGCTGTTTGTGCAATATCCCTTTGCTGTACGCAGTGTGGCCAACCCCAATGGATGGTTCCCACTTTCATATCATCAAAATCTTCTTGTACCGGTTTTGCCAATAAAGCAATATTACAGCGTTGAAAAAGCTCTTGCCTACTTAGAACACCGCCACTAATTTTGGCGAGTTCGGTGTCGCTCATTCCAAATTGCAAGCCGTAACCCGCTTCAAAAAAGAGATGGTCTCTGATTTCGTCATCTATCCAATCCAATTGATCCGGATGAATAGGCACTCTTTTTTCTTGTTTTTTTCTAGAAGTGCCGAAAACACCGACCGTTAGTAAACCCATTAGTTTTTTGTTTTTATTATACTACAATTAATCACTTTTTAAGATAGCGTATGTAGGCGGGCTGCCCTTTCAAAAGCGAATTGAATAAAGTTAAGGAATAAAGGCAAGCCATACCAAAGAGGAGGTCAGGAAATCCTTGACCGTGACTGGGAAAGTCTGCTAAAGCATTGTTTAGTCTGCTGTTCGAACCTTCTACGGAGGCTGTCATGAGCGCCCGCCAGTCTCGGGCACGGCAGTCGAAAGGCTCAGCATGACATGGAGGGATCTTTTAATATCTCTTATTGTTTCAATTTCATTTTTTCAATCCATTTGCCCATCGCTTTTGGAGACATCACCGCCGGGTTTCCTAAATCCTTATCTTCAGCAGTTACAAGTTCTTCGGGTAGATCATTGATCAATAGGTCCAGGTCGTGGTGACTGTCTATCTCCTCCATAACGATTTTGGCCATTTCCTCGTTATGGGGAATTTTTCGTGCGCGTACAGCTTTTACCAACCCTTTTAGTAAGGTTTCCCAAGTGGTCATTGGGCCTTGCACAATGCTAGCAGATTCAGCAAATGAATCGATAAAGGCGAAAGGTACTTTTGCAAATTCCTCTTCCATGGCGATGACACAGGCAATCCAATCCGAATCAAATGAAAAGTCATATACAGAAGGTTGTTTGAGTATTTCAAATAAAATATCCTTATGGTATAGTTTAAAAGCAGCCTGGGAATCACGAATGCCCCGGGAGAAGATACTTACCCCAATCATGCGCTGCATATGTCGTAATGCTTTGATGCCTATACCCCAACGATTTTCCTGTTTCACCAAAACTGCATTTGGATCTTTTCTATTACCCAGCACTACCTTATACCCATCCTCTAAATGAGGCCTAAGGAGTAAACCGATTTGGGATAAATGTACCGAGTTATCGGCATCGGTATAAATCACCGCATCCATACCATCGCGCAAAGCCTTGTCACAACCCAAAAGAATGGCACCCCCTTTTCGGGAGTCATCGGCTGAAGCCAGATTTTGTAAAGGAGACCTGTCAGCAGGCAAGGCATTTTCCAGAAACAATACCTCTATTTGATCCGCATATTCGGATTCCTTGCGAATGGTTTCCGCCATGGCGCCGCTCCCATGGGGACAGCCATCATCTACAGCATACAGTTTCCATTCAATACCTGACCCTTTAAAAAGCCAATGCAATTGGGCTACTTTTACATTCAATAGGTCTTCGCCATTGGGATTGCTCTCACTTTTCTTTTGTAGGCGATTCTGTTCGCCCCACATGGCGGATACAACACCTATATTCATGGTATGCTTGCAAGTAGCTACATACGATTTGGGATCGACAATCTTTGCCGCCATACGAAACGACAAGGGTGCATTGGCGTCGTTTCCCAATTTTAGAATATCCTCAAGTGGATAATCAATGATAAGGTTTACAAGCTCATACAAATATTCTTGGTCAGCGGCCGACGTAAGGTCAAAGCTCTGTTTGCTCGCTTGACATATATGATTAAGATCAGGATTCATGCAGTTAAAAGTTAAAGGCTATGATAAATTGGCTTGTCTAAAATCTTTGGACAAAACAAGTATTAAAGATAAGTAAGAAATGTTGATTTTTAGTGTGGAAACCGAAAGAGATTTTTAGTTTATTATCGATGTTTTGAAGGAATCCATTTTTGGCAGTATGGATTCCTTATCATGCAAGGAATGACAGGAATAGGTG
>JABDKZ010000360.1 GCA_013001935.1 Maribacter sp. | reverse complement strand
TCTCAATTTCATGACTAGTGAACAACACTGTTTTCTTAGTATTATGGGCGATATTTTTCAAAAGTTTTAGAATTTGCACCTTATGATGGAGGTCTAAATGTGCGGTGGGTTCATCTAACAATATAATTGAAGTGTCTTGGGCTAGAGCCCTTGCAATCATAACCCGTTGCATTTGACCATCACTAAGTTCGTAGCACTTTTTGTATTTTAAATCACCTAAGTCTACCATTGTGATTGCTTCTTGGATTTTACGCTTATCAGTATTTGATAATTTTCCTATCCAATTGGTATAGGGTTGGCGGCCTAAAGTAATGAGCTCTAAAACAGTGAGATTTTTTGAGGCTAATGATTCGGTTAAAACTAGACTAAGTTCTGAAGCCAAATGCATTGCGGAATAGCTTTTTATGTTCTTGTTACTAAGTACTATAGAACCTGATAATTTAGGCTGAACCTTGCCAAGGGTTCGAAGTAGGGTAGACTTGCCAATGCCATTAACCCCAACTATGGCCATAAATTCACCTTGTTGTAGTGCAAAGCTTAAGTGATCTGCTATTACGGTTGTTTCTTTTTTCGATTTATAACCAATGCAGAGATCTACTGCTTCAAGGGCGATATTTTCGTTTTCTATGCGGATAGGCTCTTATTTAAAAAATCATTTTCTTTTTCCGGACAAGCAACCAAATAACCACCGGAGCCCCTACTATTGATGTAATAGCATTTATGGGCAAAACATTGGCTGAGGCGGGTAATTGAGCTATGGTGTCACAAATTAACATTAATATAGCACCATAAACCAACACTGCGGGCACCAACACTTTATGGTCAGTTGTATTGAAAATCTGTTTGGTCAAATGTGGAACAGCTAAGCCAATAAAGGCAATGGGGCCGGCGTAGGCCGTAATGCCACCAGCCAATAATCCCGTTGCAATGATAATGATATAGCGCGATTTTTTAAGGTTGACACCCAAACTTCTTGCGTAGTTTTCCCCCAAGAGAAGTGAGTTCAAAGGTTTTATAGATAAAATGCTCAGGACTACCCCTGTAAAAATAATAATGAGAAGAAGGAGCAATTGTTGCCATGAAAGATTTCCTACACTACCAAAAGACCAATAAATAAATTGCTGTAATTTTTCTGCATCGGTAAAATAGGAAAGAACACTAACAACTGCTGCTGTAATGCTACCGAACATTAAACCGATAATTAAAAGGGCCATAGTATCTTTAATACGGGAAGCAACTACTACTACTACCAAAAGAACCAAAAAGCTTCCAACGCTCGAAGCTACGGCCAAAGAGACATCATTTACAATACCAAATGAAAAGAGGCCAGAAAAAAGAGAAGCTCCCATAATAAGTAGCGCAGCCCCTAAACTTGCCCCAGAGCTAATTCCTAATACAAATGGTCCTGCTAATGGATTTCTGAAAAGGGTTTGCATGAGCAATCCACTCAATGCAAGTCCGCTACCCACAAGTAAAGCCGTAAAGGCTTTGGGAATACGATAATTCCAAATTATATACCTCCAAGATTCATTAGACAACTCACCACCCAGGATTGCATTTATTGTATCTTTAAAAGGAATTGATACCGAGCCCAAACTAATGTTGACAATCAAAAACAACAAAAGGACTATGTGTAACAATAGGAAAGGAAGCTTATATGTATTGGTAGTTTCCAATTAGTACAATGGCTTAAAAAAGAATAGTTTGTGATCGGGTAATAACATTGGGTGAAAAATGTGTATTAAGTCTTTTAATACCAAATCTGGCCGATTTGGTGCGAGTTCATAATACAATAATCCCCCTGTTGCTCCTTTTGTGTTCGCAAAAGTATAAATGTTCTTATTCTTGTAGGCTTCAAACTGGAGGTAATGAACATTAGCTTTTTTCATTTCTTCGTATGAAGTGAATTGCGAAGGGGAAATCCAAAAATCAGTATCCTGCCCTTTGGCCAAAACACTTTCAATACTCAAATTTAGACTTCCCGTTTGTTCTGATTCAGACCAAGGATAATGGGTATTGGCATCTTCCAAGAATTTTGCCGCCCAACTATTTCCACCCGGTAAATACCAAACATCTTTATATAGTGCACCGCTCAAAACAGAGGGTCGTTTTTCTCCTTTTTTTGCTAATGCCTTGGTAGCATTATAAGAATTGGCAATTTCCTTAAAAATGCTATCTGCCATTTTTTCTTTTTGAAAGAAAGGAGCGAAAAACTTAATCCATTCCGCCTTTCCTAAGGGAGTTTCTTCTGTCCAATCGCCATTATAAACCACGGGTATGTTTGAACGTTGGAGTGTTTCGTAAGCTTTATTTTGGCTATTGATACTAAAACCAATGACTACATCAGGGTTTAACTCAATGACCATTTCAGTGTTAATTGATTCATTGTTGCCCAATTCCTTTATCAGACCCTTATCAATACGCGAGCGGGTTTCTTTAGAGGATATATATTTGGTATCTGGGAAACCGACCAATTTATCAATAACCCCAAGAGCCTCCAAGGTAGGTATATGTGTTGTCGATGTCACTACTATATTTTTAATGGGAACAGCAACGACTGCATTATATTCATCCTTGTTCAGCTTAATTGAAGCCATTTTGTCTTTTGGCACCAGAGCATATTTGAATTCGGACTTGGCATTTGGCCAAGGCGATGTCAAATTAATCAGGATTATACCTGAAGCCTTTTTTTCAATGGAAAACCCCTTTGAATAATCGATGGTATAACTAATGGTATTCGAAACTACTGGCAACGAATTATTTTTTTCCTCTTTGCACGAGATAAAAAATAATAGAACAGGAAGTATAACCGCGATTCTCATTGTTAGGCTGAATATGGAAGCTTAAATTTCTCGATGTAAAATTTCTGCAAGGTAACAAATGTCACACTTTTAGAATTCAATCCTTTTTATTTTTAATGAAAATTAAAGCATGCGCGATA
>JABDKZ010000326.1 GCA_013001935.1 Maribacter sp. | reverse complement strand
TGGCGAAGCAGTTGGGTAAAAAAGAAGATTATAAACGATTTAGTAAAAGAGCAATTTCATACCGAAAACTATTCGATAAGCAATTCAACCTCCTGCGACCCAGGAACGATGATGGAAGCTGGTTAGCTACCTACAATCCTGAATCCGGGGCTAATTTCGAGAAAAACCTGGGTTTTATCGAGGGCAATGCTTGGCAGTACACTTTTATGGTGACCCATGATGTCAAGGGGCTTATGAAGTTGATAGGCGGACCAAAACCATTTGCGCAAAGATTACAGGATGTTTTTGATAAAAATCAGTTCGATATGGCCAATGAGCCCGATATCGCTTATCCCTATCTCTTTAACTATGTGAAAGGGGAGGAATATCGTACACAAAAAATGGTCAGGGACTTGTCGGCAAAGCACTTTAAAAATAGTCCTGATGGTATCCCCGGTAACGATGATACAGGGACTATGTCGGCCTGGGCGGTATTCTCAATGATGGGTATATATCCCGTAAACCCCACAGCAGCAGCTTACACCATTACCAAACCCATGTTTGACAGAATTGTGCTTCATCTCGATGCCGATTATTACAATGGCAAAACCGTGGAAATAACCACAAAGAAATCGGATGGGGAGCAGGCCATAAAGAAAATCACTATCGACGGGAAACGACATAAGGGGTATTTCATTAAACACAATGATTTCGTAAAGGCATCCTCCATTTCCATTGAATAAGTTTCAAGTTAGTATTCCGGGGCTTCATCATAAAACTACATAGCGTTACCGTTGTTGTTTGTACTTTGACAACTGCTCTCGGTCTAATAGATATAAAAGTTCATTAGAAAATGAGTAAGTTTTTGTTTTTAAAATGCAAGCTCATGAAAAATGTAAAAATGCTGGTATTCCTTTTTTTGGGAATCGCCCTACTTTCGTTTACGCTAAATATTGATTTTGATCAAACTATAAATGATAATCCAAATGTGGTAATGGCGTACTATGTCCCTGAAAAAGAATACGCTCCTGAAAACCTTCCCCTTGAGCAGTTAACCCATATCATATTTTCTTTTACAAATGTCATTGATGGTGAGATGAAATTCAGACACAGTGAAAACGGGGAGAAATTAAAACAATTGGTCGCCCAGCGTGAGCATCATTCAAAGTTGAAAGTAATGATCGCTTGTGGCGGATGGGGGGCAGATGGCTTCTCCGATATGGCACATACCGCAGAGAATAGGAAGAAGTTTGTATCGAGCGTAATTGAGTTCAATAAAAAATATGACCTCGATGGGTTGGATATTGATTGGGAGTATCCCGCTATTCCCGCAGCCAATACAGGAGCCAGGCCTGAAGACAAACAAAACTTTACTTTATTGATGAAAGAATTGCGTGCAGGCTTGAATACTTTGGAACGTAAACAAACATTGACCTTTGCTTCTGCCGGTTGGGAAAGGTATTATAAAAATGTAGAGATTATCGAAGTGATGAAACATGTGGATTATATGAATGTCATGACTTACGATCAAATTGGTTCAACATCCCCTTATACGGGGCACCATACTGCCTTGGGACTCATAAAGTTGGAACATATTAAGGATACCCCTGCCTGGGAATTCATACAAAGTAGAAAGGAAGAAATGAAAAAACGGGGCTATACCTTTAAACCAAGATCGGTTGAAAGTATAGTCGATTTTTGTATTGAAAATGGGGTAGAACCCAAGCAAATTGTAATTGGTGCTGCATTTTACGGTAGGGCATGGAAAGGAGTTCCTCCTAAGAATAACGGGCTTTATCAAGAAAATTCAGGCTCACATATAGGATGGAGTGGTTATAATCAGATCAGAGCGGAATTTGAAGCAAACAAGAACTATAATAGATATTGGGATCCTGTTGCTAAAGCACCCTATTTGTACAGTGCAAAAGATAGTATTTTCATAAGTTATGATGATACCGTTTCGGTACGCTTGAAAACACAGTATGCTTTAAAAAAGAAACTTGGTGGAATTATGTTCTGGCAGTTGGGTAATGACACCAAAGAAGAAAATAGCCTTTTAAAAGCAATGTACGATGCCTCTATTAAAGGCCAATAACCTCCTTAAGTCTCCTATTATGAAAATTAATCTAACCATCATCCTCGTTATACTTCTTGTCTTTGGTACTTCATGCTCGAACAAAACTATTGATTTGGTTGAAAAAGGGGCGTCAGACTATGAAATTGTCTTACGGGGCGATACAAACGAAGGGGGGTATTACAAATCCGCAGAAGTATTGCAGACTTACATCGCGAAAATTAGCCAGGTAAAATTGCCCATTGTTTCAGAAAAGGCTCAAAATGTTGGCAAACATAAAATTTATATTGGACAAGAGAGTGACTCGGAATTAGGTGTACATCAACTGCATATTCAATCGGAAAACAAATATCTTTTTATTTCAGGAGGTTCTGTTGCTGCGGTCAATAATGCGGTCTATGAATTTATGGAAAAATTTATGGATTGCGAGTGGTTGGCACCAAAGGTTGAAAAAATTCCGAAGTCAACATCAATATCCCTGACGCTGCCCGTTGACTATTCATATACACCTGAAATTACAACGAGAACCGTGCATTCCCGATTGTATTACGAAAACACGGATTATGCCGATAAGCAAAAAGTGACGTATGAGGCATTTCCAAATTATATACCAAAAGCACGGGTCCATACCTTTCATAGATTCGTTCCTGAAGAACTATTTTATAAAACGCATCCAGAATATTATGCTTGGCGAGGCGATAAGCGACTGCCCACGCAATTATGCTTAACCAATGAGTCGGTATTGGCGATTGTTAAGGATTCGGTCAGGGCAATGTTCCAGCGAAACCCTGAAGCTTCGGTAATCTCGGTAAGTCAGGATGACAATCAGCAATATTGCCAATGCGGGCAATGTAGTGAAATTGATGAGGCTGAAGGCAGTCCCTCGGGTACCATGATCCAATTTGTAAACAAAGTCGCCCAAGACTTCCCCGATAAGACCATTTCTAC
Organism: Maribacter sp.; assembly: GCA_013001935.1. Classification (GTDB taxonomy): domain Bacteria; phylum Bacteroidota; class Bacteroidia; order Flavobacteriales; family Flavobacteriaceae; genus Maribacter_A. The sequence continues at coordinate 2,196 of JABDKZ010000326.1, read as the reverse complement.
TTTGGCCTATCAACATACCCGAAAACCTTGCAAGACCAATCCGCGCGATAATGTATTGATAACCTTATGCTCTATAGAATGTGATCGAAGTGGCCCCATTGAAGAAAAATGTACTGATTTTGCCGATGACCTAAAGGGATGGGGAAAACTGACCGATAATATTAGAATTTGGGACTATACCACCCAATTCACGAACTTTTTAGCACCATTTCCTAATCTTCATACCCTAAAACCCAATATTGAATTGTTCCGGAACAATGGCGCCAAATGGATTTTTGAGCAACATAGTAATCACCCCAGTGAACTGTTTGAGTTGAGGTCTTATGTTACTGCTAAATTGCTTTGGAATCCAAGCTTGGAGCTGGATAGTCTAGTAACCATTTTCACCAACGATTACTATGGCGAAGCGGGAATTTTCGTGAAGCAATATGTTGATGCCATTCATGCTAGATTACAGGATGATCCCGACTTTTTCTTGTTTTTGTATGGTGACCCATCACAGGCCTTTGATTCATATTTGTCCGCAGATTTACTTAAAGAATATTCAGGTCTATTTGATAATGCGGAGAAAGCCGTATTAGATAAGCCTGAAATATTGAAAAGGGTCAGAACGGCCAGACTAGGGGTTGACTATGCCGTTTTGGAAGCCTGTAGAAAAGGTCTGGCAAAAGAATACACCCTAGTAGTTAAGGAAGAGGGGGGCGCGACCAAAGTGAATCCAATAGTCACTGAAATATTGGATAAATTCAACGAAACAACAAATCAGGGTGCCATTACATTAATGAATGAAATGGGTTTTACCGTTGATGAATACTTAAATTCATATGCCAAGGCCCTGGATGTGGCGAAACAACCCAATAAGGCACTGAATAAAAAAGTTACCCTATTGACCAAGCCAAAAAAATATGCAAATGAGGATCCACAGGTTTTGACTGATGGGGCTTTGGGTGGAAATGGGTTTTACGCCAATTGGCTGGGTTTTGAGGGAAATCATCTTGAAGCTATTGTAGATCTTGGTCAAGTACAGCCAATCAATACAATATCATTGGCTTTTTTACAGGTAACGAATCATGTGGTTTTTTTCCCAACAAAAGTGACCTATTATGGGTCAAAGGATAACTTGAACTATTCAAAATTGGGTGTGGTGCCTAATTCCAATCCTTTGACCAAGTTGAGTAAGGTAAACGACATTCAATACTTTGATGTAAATGAAGTAAACGAACAACTAAGATATGTAAAGATAAAAGCCGAAAATTTGGGCCAACCTCCTTATTGGCATCATGCCGCAGGTACACCCTCCTGGATTTTCGCCGATGAGATTCTTATAAATTAAATAACAGACCCATGAGTAAGAACACATTGCTTAAGATCCAAGTCCTATTCATTCTAGGCACGCTAGTAATAGGTCCAATATTAAATGCCCAGGCTATTTACGAGGATGAAAGGTATGTTCCTGAGACCGATACCTTGGTAATCAAAAAACTCAAGGAATGGCAAGATCTAAAATTTGGATTATTGATGCACTGGGGCCCTTATAGCCAATGGGGTATTGTAGAATCCTGGTCGCTTTGTCCGGAAGATTACGGCTGGTGCGAACGCAAAAAGGGAAGTGCCCCACAAGACTATTTTTCCTATAAAAAAGAGTATGAAGGTTTGAAAAAGACCTTTAACCCGGTAAAATTCAATCCACAAAAATGGGCAAAAGCTGCAAAGAATGCCGGTATGAAATATGTTGTTTTCACAACAAAACACCATGATGGCTTTTCAATGTTCGATTCTAAATACACAGATTATAAAATAACAGATGCTGAAACGCCATTTGCTGGCCATCCCAAAGCCAACATAACCAAAGAAATATTCAATGCATTTAGGAAAGAGGGTTTATGGGCAGGGGCCTATTTCTCAAAACCAGATTGGCATAATGAAAATTATTGGAGCCCGTATTTCCCGCCTTTTGATAGGAACGTGAATTACGACCCGCTCCTATATCCGGAAAAATGGGAAAAATTCACCCAATTTACCCACAATCAGATTTTAGAACTGCTTACCGATTATGGTAAGATAGATATTCTTTGGTTGGATGGGGGATGGGTAAAGAAGCGTTCTGAAGAAAACCTGGAAGCTAACTACAATGAAAAATTTGCTGAAAATAAATCAGGGAATGGGTTTTTAAAGCATCGGGTAATAAGTCAAGAT
>JABDKZ010000489.1 GCA_013001935.1 Maribacter sp. | reverse complement strand
TGAGTGCGAAATCGCATGGCCAGCTCTACTTCTGAAAAATCATTTTGGGCTACTTCAGCCATAGGTGCCGGGGTAACTGCAAACTTGCGATCTTCTCCTCCAAATTTAATATCAGCATGTATTCGATGTATACGATTCGCATCAGCGAACATGGTATCATAACTTAATTCATCATAGATATATAATGAAATTAGGATACCTCCTGCAATTCCTATGGCAAGTCCGAAGGTGTTTAGGAAGGTAAAAAAAGGCTGTTTTTTTAAACTTCTCCAAGCTATTTTTAAATGATTTTTAAACATGATTTTTGAATATTGATTGATGAATAAACTTCCTTTTTACATCATTGCGCCCACCATCCTGTTTTGGCTTTCAGTAACAATTTGACCATCAAATAAATTAACTACTCTATGTGCATAATGGGAATCTCTGTCTGAGTGTGTAACCATAACAATGGTGGTTCCTTCTTGATTAAGTTCAGTTAGAAGGTTCATTACTTCTATTCCGTTTTTAGAATCCAGATTTCCAGTAGGTTCATCGGCTAGAATTAATTTAGGATTGGTGACTACAGCCCTGGATATAGCCACTCTTTGCTGCTGACCTCCGGACAATTGCTGTGGGAAATGTTTTGAACGATGTGCTATTTTCATTCGCTCAAGAACCTGCATCACTTTTTCCTTTCGTTCGCTCTTGCTCATTTTAAGGTAAATAAGTGGTAATTCCACGTTCTCAAAGACTGTTAGTTCATCAATTAAATTGAAACTTTGAAAAACAAAGCCTAGATTTCCTTTTCGTAGTTGTGTGCGTTGATTCTCCTTTAGCCCACCTACTTCATTACCTGCAAAATTGTAATTTCCATCGGTTGGATTATCTAGCATACCGATAATGTTCAAAAGGGTCGATTTTCCACAGCCCGAAGGTCCCATGATCGCCACAAATTCTCCTTCGGTCACGTTTAAGTTCACATTGTTCAGTGCCAATGTTTCGACCTCCTCTGTTCTAAAACTCTTTTTTAAATTTTCAATTGTTATCATTTTCTGATTGAATTACTTGTTAATATTAAAGACATCATTACATCTAAAATGTGTCAGTTGATTCTTATTTTAAGACTATTTTTTCAGCTTCACCAAAACTCGCATAATTACTGGTGATTACTTGTTCCCCTGGTTCTAAACCTTCCAATACTTCATAATACCGAGAATTTTGCTTGCCAATTCGAATATTCCGTTTCAATGCCTCTCCGCCATTAGGATCTAGGACAAAAATCCATTGGCCACCTGTACTTTGAAAGAAACTCCCCTTAGGCAATAACAAGGCGTCTGAAGATTCACCCAATTGTAGTTTCATATTATAACTTTGACCGGCCCTGATGTTCTCAGGCTTATTTCCTGTAAATACCAGATCAACCTTGAATCTTCCACTTCGAACTTCAGGATATACTTTACGCAATCTTAATTCATATTCCTGTCCATTTCGCTCAAAAGATGCATTTAATTCTCGCTTTACCCTATCAATATAATGCTCGTCAATTTCTGCTTCTATTTTAAAATCTGTGAGTACATTTATTTGACCTATTCTTTCCCCTTGACGAATATTCTGCCCTATTTCAGCATCTAAAAATCCTAATTGTCCTTCAGATGGGGCACGAACATTTAGATGGTCTAACCTTTCATAAACCATACTCAAGGTTTTTTGCATTCTGCTTAAATCGGCGTCAAGACTTGAAAGCGAAGTTTTACGAAGAGCGTCATCCTGCTCTGTTTGTAATTTTATAATATCATATTGCTTTTTAGATAACTCAAAGTTTTCCTTGGACAATAGATACGTTTCTTTCGAAATTAGCTCATCATCAAATAATGCCTGGTTCTGTTCAAAATTTCTTTTCAACCTTTGAAGATCATACTCAGCTGTGGCCAAGGATCGTTTCCCTTCTACCTGACGAGAATCAAAAGTTAATTTAGTGGATCGTAAATCATTCTGTTTTAAGGCAAGGTTACTTTCACTTGCTAAAATTTGCTCGTATAGACTGCTGTTTTCCAATTTCAGAATAATATCCCCTTTTTTAACAATTGCACCCTCTTCAATCAACTTTTCTTTGACCCTGCCACCTTCATAGGCATCCATATATATTGTAGCTATTGGGGCAACATTCCCGTTTATTGTAATATAGTCATCGAATTTTCCCTGAGTAATTTCACCTAGCGACAATTTATCTTTTTCAGCACGAAATGTTGAAACAGAAGTGCTCACCACTAACTTGTACAATACAAAAAGCAGTACAAGTCCAGCAGTTATATAGACATAATGCTTTGGTTTTAACCCTTTCTTCTTTTCTATTTTTATATCCATTTTCGGTGTTATTCTTATTCGTTTATATTAAATATTGGCAAGCCTTTGTAAAAATCAAGTGTTCTTTTATTAACCTCAGCTCTCAAACGGACTTGTAAATTTTCATTTTGGGAACTAGCGAAGAGATTTTTAGCGGTAAATAGTTCCAATGCACTAATTAACCCTTTTTCATATCTTTTCTGTGCAATGGCAAACGCCAGGTTTTGAGATTTCACTTTTTGATTACTTTGCTTATATTCTGTTTCTAGGGCTCTATACTCCTGGACCAACCCCTGAATGGTTTGCTTAAGTTCTTGTTCCTGTAAGTTCAAATTATTTTTAGCGCGTAAATGAGCTATTTTTTGCTGTTTTACCCTTGACCTTGCGGACCATCCGTTGCTAATTGGAATATTTACGGCCACTCCAACAAACTGAAACGTATTATCTCTAAATTGATCCCTAAATGGAATAGTAATTCCTGTGGCATTTTTGGTAGTTTCATAATATCCTGTACCTATACCTCCGAATAACGCTACTGAAGGATACAATGATCCTCGAGCAACCGCAATTTGCTTTTTTGCCGCTTGTTCTCTAAGCCTCTGAGCTTTAATAATTGGAACAAAATTTCGTGCGTCTTTGTAAACAGAATCTGTTCTTAGTTCACCCATCAGATTCCCTTCATTCTTTATTGTTGTTGGTGTATCTATAACAATATCTGTCACTTCTGTGAGATTCATTTCTTGTAATAACTTTAACTTGGCAGCAGCAAGATTATTGGCGCTTTGGGTAACGTTTAACTTGTCTGTAAAAAGTAGCGATTCAGCTTCATAAAGGTCTGCACCCGCCTTAAGTCCCAGATCAATTTGTTTTTTTACTAAATCAAAATTCTGCTGAGATACAGCTTGCTGTTCATTGGATATAGCGAGTAGCCCCTCAAAAAATTGAATGTCATAATATGCCCTCATAATCCTAAAAGCCAACAAATATTTCTGTTGTAAAGTTTCTTCCCTGGTGGCCTTATACATAAACTTAGCCGCTTTAATCTCATTAACTTTTTGAAAGCCCTGAAATAAATCAATCGACGAATTAATAGAATAATTATTTGAGAAGAAATCTGTATTTACAATGCTATTGTCATTGGGATCTATAGATCTTCCATATCGAATGTTGTAGTCAGAATATCCATTTATTGTAGGCAAGACATTTCTAATAGATTGTCTATAGGTTTCCTTATCGGAAGCCAAATCATAATTAGTATTCTCAAGTTGAAGATTATGTTGAAGTGCATAAGAAATACAATCATCCAATGACCACCTATCTTGTGCTTTCAAACTAACACAAGTAAGTAGCAACGTAATTGAGAATATTTTAAATTTTTGATACATATTCATTGAGTGTGCCAAACTATATACTATTCTTGTGCCACAAACTTATTACTCTGTTTTTCAAGGTTTTATGACAATATATCTAATTTTTAATCTACTTCAATGTAAAATTTTTTTACAATTATTGTCCATTTTTTTGACACTTATGATATAAAATAGCTTCCAAATCGTAGCTTTGGCAATACTTATTCAGTAGGCAGATATGATCGACGCAAAAATATTGGTAATAGACGATAATAAGAGTGTTCTCAGTGCGCTGGAAATCCTACTTCAATTTGAATTTAAAAGCGTGAACACCATATCAAATCCGAATCAAATTTCCTCCTATCCCAATTTTCAGGAATTGGATATAATTTTATTGGATATGAATTTTTCTGCGGGTGTTAACACAGGAAATGAGGGCTTATATTGGCTTAGGGAAATAAAAAAGAAGGCCGCACATGTGTCCGTAATAATGATGACCGCCTATGGGGCCGTTGAATTGGCGGTAGAAGCACTAAAAGAAGGAGCTTCTGATTTTATTTTAAAACCCTGGAGCAATGAAAGACTAATCACTACTGTTACATCGGCGTATAACCTTAGAAAAGCCCAGAGTGAAGTAAAGAAACTTAAGCAAAAAGAAAACAACCTAAAACAAGTCATTAATCATACCAAGGGGGATATTATTGGTACTTCCAAAGCGTTGAATGCGGTAATGAATCTTGTGGCGAAGGTGGCCAAAACTAATGTATATATACTAATCACGGGTGAAAATGGAACAGGCAAAGAGCTTATTGCCAGAGAATTGCATAAACTATCTCCAAGAAGTAATGAGGTCTTCATCCCCGTTGATATGGGGTCAATCTCAGAAAGCCTTTTTGAAAGTGAACTGTTTGGGCATGTAAAAGGTTCATTTACCGATGCCAAAGGAGATCGAATAGGTAAATTTGAAGCTGCGAATGGGGGCACCTTATTTTTGGATGAAATTGGTAATTTATCGCTCCAGACCCAGGCAAAACTCCTATCAGCGATACAAAATAAAGAAATAGTGCGGGTGGGTTCAAACCAACCAATACCTGTTGATATTCGTTTGCTATGTGCCACTAATTGCAACCTGGATGCAATGGTATTAGATGGACTTTTTAGGGAAGACCTCCTATATAGAATAAATACAATTAGTGTAGAAGTACCTCCACTACGGGAGCGTGAGGGGGATATTTTAACTTTAACCAATTTTTTCTTAAAGAAATTTAGTTTAAAATATGGTAAACCTCAATTGAGAATTAATCAAAAAGCGGAACAAAAGCTCAATTCCTATAAGTGGCCCGGTAATATAAGAGAACTATTACATTCGGTTGAACGAGCGGTTATTCTTTCCGAAGAGAATATATTAACCCCTGATGATTTTCTATTAAATGTAAACTCCTCCCTATCTCTAAATTCAGGCCCGGATACTTTAGAAGAAATGGAAAAATTGATGATTGCTAATGCTTTAAGCAAAAACAATGGCAATTACAGTGCTGCGGCGGAGCAATTGGGGATCTCAAGACAAACGCTTTATAATAAATTGAAAAAAGAAAGTAACTAGAATGGTTAGTAGAAATATTTATTTACAGTTGATATTGCGTACCATTTTTATTTCAGGTACGGCCATGGTAATGGCCTACTTTTTTTTTAAAACAGCTTACATTACTGCACTATTTTTTCTGTTCTTATTGGTTGTTCAAAACGTTCTTTTTATTCGGTATATAAACCAGACGAATAGGAAAATAGCTTACTTTTTTGATGCTATCAAAAACGAGGACTTTACTTTACGCTTCCCCGAAAAATTGAGTGTCAAATCTTTGGAAGAATTGAATCACAGTTTGAACATGCTCAATAGCATGATCCAAGAAATTCATATAAAAAAACAGGCCCAAGAGCAATACTACCAGGAAATACTGCGACAGGCCGATATGGGTATTTTTACCATTAACCCTAAAGGCCATATCCTTTATGCTAACCCCATGGTCCAAACCTTGCTAAATTATTACCCTTTAAACCACATTAAGCAATTAACACAAGTAGATAACAATTTATATAAATTATTTGAGGGGATCGAGCCTTTTGAGAAAACCGTTATCGAACTTACTACTGAACGTGAAAGAAAGTTGCTCTCCATTAAATGTACGTCACTCAATATAGAAGATGATACCCTTTTGTTGGTTATAGTACACGACATACATAAAGAGTTGGATGAGAAAGAAACAGATTCTTGGGTGAAATTAATTCGCGTACTTACTCATGAAATCATGAACACTATTACGCCGATCACGTCGATATCTGAATCTATTTTAAAATATTTTAGAAAGGGCGATTCATTTGTTCCTATCACTGATTTTAAAGATCATGAGCTAAAGAATACTGCAAAAGGATTGGAAGTAATTAAGGAGCAAGGAAAAGATTTAATGAGTTTTGTGCAATCCTATCGCAAATTCTTAAGTATCCCCGAACCCGACAAAGAGATTGTTCCTGCCAATAAATTACTTAACAAAATACAGCTGTTGCTAGACTCGGATGAAGCTAGCAGAAATATCGCGATCGAAACAAACGTTCATCCACAGGATTTAGATCTGTTCATTGATGAAAAACAAATTACACAAGTACTTCTGAATTTAGGTAAGAACGCGAAACAATCATTAGGTAATCAAGAAAATGCACTGCTTAAATTAACGGCTGGATTAAATAAAAAAGGCGAAAAGATAATCCAGGTTTGGGACAATGGTCCCGGAATATCACCCGAACTTCTGGATGAGATTTTTGTTCCCTTTTTTACCACAAAGAAAACCGGTACTGGAATAGGCTTAAGTCTTTCAAAACAAATAATGAGATTACATGGTGGCAGTATTCAGGTTATATCTAGGGAAAATACCGCATTTACTTTGTCCTTCCCATAAATAACACAGGTTTTATTTTAACTCAATAAAAGGATCCCAGAAATACTTTTCAAATTCCATAATTTGATTATCTACCACCTCGATGCCTTCGCTTTCTAGTAGCTGCTGCATTAGGTTGGTACCATCAAAATGATGCTTCCCCGTTAATAGACCTTTTCGGTTCACTACTCTATGAGCCGGTACTTCTGGCATATTATGGGATCCGTTCATTGCCCAGCCAACCATCCGGGCACTTCTTGCAGCTCCAAGATATTTGGCAATGGCCCCGTAGGATGTAACCCTGCCGTAGGGTATTACTTTGGCAACCTCGTATACTTTCTGAAAAAAGTTTATATTTTCTTCTTTCATCACCTAACAATTCTATAAATGGTTATGGCCAGTAATACTAGCATTAATGCGCTTAGTATATAATTGGAATTTTTAGAAAAGCGATTCGTTTTGTTCTCTAATTTGTTGAAATAGATGGTGTACATATATAAAACGGAGAAAGTACCACAACCAGCTGCCAGAATAAATACCACTATATCCCACACCTGGAATTTAATCCATCCGGAAGCGTTCCACATAATATTCAACCCGCTATAATACGGAATCGTTAAAAGGTTTAAAGCCGCCAGCAACATGCCCTTTAAAAAACTGTTCCTTTTACTAATTTTTACTTCCTTAACCACCTTCTTTATATTCTTTCTTGCGGCCATAAAA
>JABDKZ010000268.1 GCA_013001935.1 Maribacter sp. | reverse complement strand
TGGCGTTAGACATTATCATTAATGCCAAAACTTCCAAAATATCTGCTTGCAATGCTTTGGATAAAGTATTGATTAATACTAGTTTGGTGAATAAAAAGCATTTTATTGAAAAGCTTATTTCCCAATTAGTGGAAAACAGGGTTGACATACTATCAGATGGTAATTTCGACCATTTTGAAGGCACAACAAAAATAAAAGATGAAGCAATTTGGTATGAGGAGTTTTTGGATTATAAGATACTTTTAGGAGAAGTTAGTGACATAGCAGAGGCTATTGCTAAAATAAATCGTTATGGAGGAGGGCATTCGGCAGCTATTTTAACGAAAAATGAGGCAAACGCTTCTCATTTTATGAATTCAGTAGATGCTGCTGCGGTTTATCATAATGCATCAACACGCTTTACCGATGGGGGTCAGTTTGGTTTGGGTGGGGAACTCGCAATAAGTACTGATAAATTGCACCAAAGAGGTCCGATAGGTTTACAACATTTGGTGACCAACAAATGGTACATAAAAGGAAAGGGGCAAATAAGATAATTATGCAGAAGAAAAGAATCTTATTAAAAATAGGCACCAATACCTTAACTAAGGAGACCGACCAGATTTCCCGAGGTAAAATAGAGGATATTGGAAGGCAAATAGCAGCATTGAAAGATGAATATGAATTTATCATAGTTAGCTCAGGGGCCATCGCAGCAGCCAAGCAGTTTGTAAAACTAGAACATAATGGGGCTGCTATTGATGTGAAGCAGGCATTGGCAGCTATTGGACAACCTCATTTGATGCGCATTTTTCAAGAAAATTTCAGGGAATTGGGATTGTCAACTTCCCAATGTCTATTATCCTATTCAGATTTTGATAATATAGACGCCAAGGCGAATATAAAGAATACCATTAATGTCCTTGTAGCGAATAAATTCATCCCCATCATCAATGAAAATGATACGGTAGCCACCGATGAAATTCAATTTGGTGATAATGATAAATTGGCCGCTTTAACTGCTGCTTTATTACAAGTTGATTTGTTGATGATCGCAACTAACACCGATGGAGTCTATACTAAAGATTCCATTGAAAAGAACAATCCGGAAACAATTTCCGCCGTTTCTGGAGTACAATTATTACAGAAAGAAATTAGTGACTCAAAATCATCGCAGGGCACAGGTGGAATGCAATCTAAAATTGAAGCCGCTATTATTACCCAAAACGCAGGGATTGAAACCTGGATCGTAAACGGATTAAAAGACAATTTTATAGCAGATGCCATAAGTGGCAAGAGTAACTATACTAAAATAAAATAATGCAACACTACCTCTCTATAAACGATATTGATTCACTTCCCAAATGGGTTGAGGAGGCAAGGGACCTAAAAAATAATCCTTTAGAATCAAAGTCCTTGGGAAAGAATAAAACTATCGGTTTATTATTTTTCAATAATAGTCTAAGGACCCGATTGAGTACCCAAAAAGCAGCTATGAACCTGGGGATGGAGGTCATTGTAATGAATTTCGGAAATGAAGGTTGGGCTTTGGAATACGAGGATGGAACCATAATGAATCAAGGCACTTCGGAACATATTAAAGAAGCTGCACAAGTGGTTTCCCAATACTGTGATATCATCGGGATTAGGGCTTTTGCATCATTGAAAGATAAAGAAAAGGATGAAGCCGAAGTGGTATTGAATGGATTCAAAAAATTTGCCAGTGTTCCCATTGTTAACTTGGAAAGTTCTGTTGGGCACCCATTACAGGCATTGACCGATGCCATAACACTGGCCGAAAATTCAACTAAGGTCAAACCAAAAGTGGTACTTTCTTGGGCGCCCCATCCCAAAGCCCTGCCCCACGCAGTCGCCAATTCATTTGTTGAAATGATGCAAAGGCAAAATGCCGATTTTGTGATTACGCATCCCAAAGGGTATGAATTGGGTACTGCAATAACAAATTCTTCAAAAATCGAATACGACCAGGACAAAGCTCTCGAAAATGCTGATTTTGTGTATGTGAAAAATTGGAGTAGCTATGCAGATTATGGTAAGGTTTTGAACCAAGATCAAGGTTGGATGATTACCAAAGAAAAATTGGGTAATGCCAAATTCATGCATTGCCTGCCGGTGCGAAGAAATGTCGTCGTGGAAGATGCGGTCCTAGACAGTGAACAATCCTTAGTGATTGATCAAGCTAATAATAGAACCTATGCTGCCCAAGTTGTTTTAAAGAAGCTATTAGAGAATTTAAAATGAAACAAAAACTATCAGTAGTCAAAATTGGTGGAAACGTCCTGGAAAACGAAATTGAGCTCGACCGGTTTCTATTGAATTTTTCGAATTTAAAAGAACCCAAAATTCTCGTTCATGGCGGTGGTAATTTAGCAACAAAGTTAGCGGCCAGATTGGGTATTGAATCGAAAATGACGAATGGTAGGCGTATTACGGATTCAAAAAGTCTAGAAGTGATTACAATGGTTTACGGCGGACTCACAAACAAAAATGTTGTGGCTAAATTACAAGCCTTAGGAACAAATGCCCTTGGTCTCAGTGGGGCAGATGGCAATGCTATACAAGCCCATAAAAGACCTGTAAATGACATTGATTTTGGATTTGTTGGTGATATAGACGGAATTAATCAAGACCTTATGCATACCTTAGTTGACGCTGATTTAACACCGGTCTTTTGCGCAATCTCACATGACGGTAAGGGTCAGTTATTGAACACCAATGCAGATACCATTGCGTCGGAGCTAGCCATAGGGATGAGTCATAAATTTGAAACCACTCTGTATTGTTGTTTCGAAAAGAAAGGGGTATTGCAAGATGTAAAAAATGATGATTCGGTCATTAAACATATTAATACCAAAAGTTATAATGACCTATTGGGACACAACATCATTGCTGACGGTATGTTACCAAAAATGCAGAATTGTTTTCATGCATTACAACAAAATGTCGATAAAGTTTGCATCGGCAATATATCAATGCTTGATATAGATTCAAATGTATATACAACGATTACGCTATGAAGTTGGATCAACAAATGCTAGTGGACAAGGCTATGGGATTATTGAGAAAACTCATATCCATACAGTCTTTTTCTGGAGAAGAACACCACACGGCTGAAACC
>JABDKZ010000252.1 GCA_013001935.1 Maribacter sp. | reverse complement strand
TACCAACTAAACTAAATTATGGAAAATATTTACTTTTTAATGCTAATAGCCCTTGCTATTCTAGCAATCGCAGATCTTGTTGTAGGAGTTAGCAATGATGCAGTTAATTTTTTGAATTCTGCACTGGGATCCAAGGCCATTTCCTTTAAGACCATCATGATCGTTGCCAGTTTAGGTATCTTTTGTGGTGCCATTTTCTCAAGTGGATTAATGGAAGTTGCCCGTAAGGGTATTTTCGTTCCAGGAGAGTTTATGTTCAATGAGATCATGATCATTTTCATGGCGGTAATGATTACCGATATTCTCTTGCTCGATTTCTTCAATACCCTTGGAATGCCTACATCGACGACGGTTTCGATTGTATTTGAATTGTTGGGTGCTGCAGTGGCAATGGCCTTGATTAAGATTGGTGCTGCTGGTGATTCATTCTCCACCGTGGTAAATTATATTAACACCACAAAGGCGACAGAAATTATTCTGGGAATTTTACTCTCGGTCGTCGTGGCCTTCTCTGTTGGGGCCCTAGTGCAATACGTATCTAGATTGTTACTCTCCTATAATTTCGAAAGAAAAGCCAAGTGGGTTGGAGCCGTTTTTGGTGGGGTCGCATTAGCGGCAATTACCTATTTTATCTTTATCAAAGGATTGAAAGGCACTGATTATTACGCTGAAATTCAGCCTATGATTGAAGGTAAAACTGCTATTATCGTTGCTATTAGTTTTGTGATTTGGACCTTTTTATCCTATATCGTTGTCACCGTATTCAAGAAAAACATTTACAAACTCATTATTGCAGTCGGTACTTTTGCTCTGGCATTGGCCTTCGCAGGCAATGATTTGGTGAACTTTATAGGTGTGCCCATAGCGGCGTATCAATCATTCGAGGCGTGGACAGCTGCCGGTGTCCCAGCAACTGAATTTGCCATGGATGTTTTAGGAAAAAAAGTGCCAACGCCAACCTTTTTCCTATTCATAGCAGGTTTGGTCATGGTTTTAACACTATGGTTCTCCAAAAAGGCGAGATATGTAACCCAAACTGAAATTAATTTATCCAGGGAAGGTGAAGCAAAAGAACGTTTTCAGCCCAATATGTTATCAAGAAATTTGGTTCGATTTACCATTTTAGCTTCAAAATATACGGCCACAGTGGTTCCAAATTCAATTCAGAAACGGGTAGAAAAACAGTTTACCAAGCCTGTTATAGAGCTTTCCAAAGGTAAGAAGCATGAACTTCCTGCTTTTGACATGGTCCGGGCTGCGGTAAACTTAATGGTCGCCAGTGTACTCATATCAATTGCAACATCAATGAAATTACCACTTTCCACTACTTATGTGACTTTTATGGTGGCCATGGGTACTTCTTTGGCAGATAGGGCCTGGGGTAGCGAAAGTGCGGTTTATAGAGTTGCTGGCGTATTGAATGTAATTGGCGGATGGTTCTTCACGGCCATTAGTGCATTCGTCGCCGCGGGTACAGTAGCTTACCTAATTCATTTAGGAGGTGGTACAATGATAGCCGTTTTACTATTGTTGGCCGTATTACTGTTAATAAGAAACTATATAGGCCATACTAAAAGAACAAGAGCCGTTAAGGCAGAGGACAGTCTCAGTAGAGCTGAGAGCAGTTCAATTCATGGGGTAATCGAAGAAAGTGCAGACAATATTTCAAAAGCCCTTAAGAGGGTCAGTAAAATAAATGATACCACCATCAATGGTTTGATCGATCAGGATTTGGATGCGCTTAAAAAAGCCAAAAACACGGTTATTAAATTGGAAAATGAGATTGAGGAATTACAAAATGATATCTTTTATTTCATAAAAGAATTGGATGATTCTTATTTAGGGGCAAGCAAGTTTTACATAGATGTCATAGGAAGTATACAGGATGTGGCACAATCGTCTAGCTTAATTGCCAAAGTAAGCCATAAACATGTAAACAATAATCATAAAGCATTAAAGAAAAAGCAAGCCGAAGAGTTATTGGAAATCAATGATCAATTGGTGCATCTTTTCGGAAAAATAAGGGAAGTATTCCAAGCAAGGACATTTGAAGTAATCGTTCCGGAAATCATTGAAGAAAAACAGGCGATTTTGAGCAAAGTTGAGGGGGCAATTCAAAAACAAGTGGAACGAACACGTTCGGCGGAGTCAACAAGCCCTAAGAATACTACACTCTATTTTAGTATCCTGTTGGAAACAAAAGACCTTATCAAAGCGAATATTAATATCCTGAATTTGTATCATGACGAACACAATCGTTCAATTGGGGTAAAGGATATTGAAGTGGATGAATAGGCAAATAATAATGGTTCATCTTTAAATAAAAAAAAGGCACTTTTTAAGTGCCTTTTTTAATAATTCCATTTCACTTTGAGTGACCCTACCAAATCAACTCACTCTGACTTCAGAAAGAACTCTTCAGGTTTAGATGCGAATCCTATGCCGCTTTTGAATCCAGGTTTTCCAACAGATAATCTTTTTCACCATAAAGTAAAATAGCGACCTCGATCAATTTTTTGATGATATCATTTACATTGTCGCTGTCATTCACCAAAGATGATGACATGTCAACGGTTATTAAGCCTTCACGTATTAATTTGTTGATTGAATCGGTTGTTTCATGCTTGCCTTCCTTGGCTTCAGTTCTGAGTGTTATAAGCTTGTCATAATACTGTGCTTTTTCTTCTTGCGTCCTGAACAAATAAATGATCCGCAATACCTTCACGATCTTTCTTCTAAACTTATCATATTCCTTTCGCATATGGACATTCTCCGAATTCAAATAAAAGGATACATTCCTGCCAAGTTCTTTGACATCGTTAACAATTTCGACCATCTTTCGATTGGCTAATTTTACCTGTGAAACCCTTCGATTTTCACTCTTGCTCAACTTCAATTCACTTTGTGCCGTGGTTGCATACCGTAATATTTCCCCATAGATGTTTTTGACCTTGGTATAATACAATTCACGAACATCGGTTTTAAAATCCTCCTTTGATTTTTTAATTACTTTTTTGAGCCTCAGATCAGAGGTAATATCCTCCCGATGTATATTCAAGGCATGGGCAACAATTTCAAATATCGCATTCTTAAATAAATATTTTGATTCATTAACCAATGATATCAGAAGGGTTTCAGGATAGTTTAAGACTTTTTCGCTCAAGAATTTAGGTTCATCTATTTCCTTTTCAGGTTCGATAATGGCAGGTACCATTTTTTCTACAATCCTAGCAATGGGCTTAATAAACCAAACAAGTACAAAGGTGTTTATGATGTTGAAACTAGTATGGAACAAGGATAGGGCCACTGGTATGGCAGCAGCACTCAAATAGGGCGAATCCGATCCGGTTAGGCTAACAAGCCACTCAACGAATTTTAGAAAAGGATAAAAAAGAACCAGGACCCAGATAACCCCTATGATATTAAAAATAAGATGGGCACGTGCCGTTCGTTTGGCATTAAAATTGGCAACAATTGCAGCTAGATTGGCCGTTATGGTCGTGCCAATATTCTCGCCAAGTACCATGGCTGCGGCTAATGGAAACGGAATCCAACCTTGGGCGGTCATTATCAATGTCAGCGCCATAGTCGCACTTGAGGATTGAATAACTATAGTAAGCAATGTGCCAATTGCCAGAAACAAAAGAACCGACCAAAAATCCAGATCGGTATATCTTCTTAAGAATTCCAAAATTTCCGGGTTTTGCTTAATATCAGGAACTGCGTCTTTAAGAAATTGCAGTCCAATAAACAAAACCGCGAATCCGATGATAAACCCGCCCCAATTTTTAAGGTTTTCCTTTTTGGCAAAAGTGAACGCAAATCCCAAGCCAACAAGCGGCAAAGCTATTGAACTCATACTGACCTTAAATCCCAGGATAGTGATTAACCAAGCAGTTATTGTCGTACCGATATTGGCACCCATAATGACACTTATCGATTCTGTCAATGACAGTAAAGAAGCATTGGAAAAACTGACCACCATTAAAGTGGTGGCAGAAGAAGATTGAATTACCGAAGTAATGAAAAAACCCGTGAATATGCCCAAAAACCTGTTAGAGGTCATTGTGGCCAGTATTTTTCGCATTTTATCCCCTGCCAAACTCATGAGCGCATCACTCATCACCTTCATCCCGAAGAGAAAAAGCCCCAATGACCCAAATAATTGTAATATCTCGTAAAGTCCGTAATCCACGCCTTATTATATGTTAACTTAAAGTAAATATAATGTAAATTTAGAGTAAATGAAATGATCGAATGCCAATTATCAGTTATACATCCAATACTGCTTATCTTTTTGATTTTATTCGTTTTAAATACCCTAAGATTAACAGATTCAAAAACAAATAAATTGAATCTTTGCGCATTTTGAAAAATACACGGACCCCAAATTAATAACAATTACATTACATTTATTTTCAGGAATTAAAGTAGGTTTGTACGTTACTTTCAACATAGGTATATGGACAATATTTACCTTCTGATGCTTATAGCTTTGGCCGTGCTGGCCATTGCTGATTTAGTAGTAGGTGTAAGCAATGATGCCGTTAATTTTCTAAACTCCGCCGTTGGCTCAAAAGCCATTTCATTTCGCACAATTATGATTGTGGCTAGTCTTGGTATCGCTTTTGGTGCCATTTTCTCAAGTGGTATGATGGAGGTAGCCAGAAAAGGAATCTTTAATCCAGGGGAGTTCATGTTCAGCGAAATCATGTTCATTTTCATGGCCGTGATGATTACTGATATTCTTTTATTGGATTTCTTTAATACCTTAGGCATGCCAACCTCAACTACGGTTTCAATCGTCTTTGAACTTTTGGGAGCGGCCGTTGCCATGTCAATTCTAAAAATCTGGGGAGATGGAGGTGATTTTACAGACGTAGTCAATTATATCAATACTTCAAAGGCACTTCAGATTATAATGGGCATACTACTCTCTGTTGTATTCGCATTTTCAATTGGAGCCATAGTTCAATGGATATCCCGGCTTTTATTATCCCATGATTTTCAGAAAAAAGCGAAATGGATTGGAGCGCTCTTTGGAGGTGTTGCCTTATCTGCAATCACCTACTTCATTTTAATGAAAGGTATAAAGGGTACGACATACGCTAGCCAGAGTTTTGATCTCATAGGTGGAATGACCATTAAGGATTATTTAGAGACCAAAGTTTGGAGTATTATACTCATCAATTTTTTAGTATGGTCCTTATTGTCGTACCTACTATCGGTGTTTGCAAGAATCAACATTTATAAGGTAATAATCGGGGTTGGGACATTTGCTTTGGCACTTGCCTTTGCAGGCAATGATTTAGTCAATTTTATTGGAGTGCCCATTGCTGCCTATCAGTCCTATGAGGCGTGGGTAGTTTCCGGAATCCCGGCAACAGATTTTGGAATGGAGGTACTTGCGACAAAAGTGCCAACACCAACCTTACTTTTATTCCTCTCAGGAATGATAATGGTGGTTACCCTATGGTTTTCTAAAAAGGCACGATATGTTGCTGATACTGAAATAAATCTTTCAAGGGAAGGCGAGGCCAAAGAACGATTTCAACCCAATATCTTATCCAGAAGTATTGTTAGAATGTCGGTCACCTTGTCCAAAGCATCAACGATTTTACCTTTGTCGGTTGCTAAAAAAATCGATGCTCAATTCAATAGATCTACAATAGCCTTATCAAAGGAGAAAAGCCATGAAATGCCTGCTTTCGATATGGTTAGGGCTGCGGTGAATCTTATGGTAGCCGGTATTTTGATATCAATAGCTACCTCTTACAAATTGCCACTATCAACGACATATGTGACTTTTATGGTCGCTATGGGAACTTCGTTGGCCGATAGGGCTTGGGGTGCTGAAAGTGCTGTCTACCGGGTTGCTGGTGTCCTCAATGTGGTTGGCGGCTGGTTTGGGACTGCAATTATTGCCTTCATTGCTTCAGGGGTCATTTTGACCCTGATTAACTTAGGAAAAGGAACTGCCATTGCCATTTTGTTATTGGTCGCTATACTACTATTGACCCGTAATTTTATTTCTTACAATAAAAAGTCAAGGGAAATAAAGGCAGAAGATAGCCTACGCAAAGCTGAAAGTAGTTCTATACAAGGTGTAATCGAAGAGAGCGCCACGAATATCTCAAATGTAGTCAAACGAACAAATAAAATTTACACGAATACCATCAATGGTCTGGCAAGGCAAGATTTGGAGCAATTGAAAAAGAACAAAAAACAAGTTTCCAAACTTACCAGTGAAATTGATGAACTTAGGGATAACCTTTTCTATTTCATTAAAAATCTTGATGAAGCAAGTGTTGGGGCAAGTGACTTTTATATTAACATATTGGATTATTTGACCGATATAACCCAATCTATGACCTATATCACAAAAATCAGCCACAAACACGTCAACAATAACCATAAGAAATTAAAATACAATCAGATAAAGGAATTAAAGCAATTGAATTTAGAATTGGAAGAGTTATTCAATACGACTGAAAATGCGTTTGATAGACGTTCCTTTGAGGAAATAGGCATTATATTGATCAATAAGCAAAACTTGTTCAATTTGGTTTCCGACAAGATCCATAAACAGGTGACCAGAACCAGAACCGAGGAATCAAGTCCTAAAAACACAACATTGTACTTCTCGATACTCTTGGAAACCAAGGATTTAATAACGGGTACTGTGAATCTACTGGAACTGTATTATTATCAACATGATGACAGTGTCCCAGCTGTAAGATTAGAGGTATAGTCTTTTCATGGGCCGAAGAAAAAGCTTATCTTAGAGATATATCATAAGAAGCATGATGCGCTATTTCTTTGTATTGCTATTTTCAATGGGTTTTGTTCAAACCCAGGGGCAGCAATTGTCTGCAACCGAAGTATTGGAAAAATCGATCGCTTACCACGACCCCAATCAACTCTGGGATGTGTTTGAGGGAAAACTCTTTATCACGATGAGCTATCCTGACGGTAGGCAAAGACTGAGTGAGGTCGAAATTGATCTTCCAAACGAATACTTCAAACTTACTGCTACCAACGATGACATTGTTATTGAACAAACGGTGGATAAAAAGGAATGTACCTTAAAATTAAACGGCAGCGCATCCATTTCCGAAGAGGATAAAAAAACCCACCGATTGAGTTGTGAGCGTGCCCAAACCATGAAGAATTATTATACCTATCTCTATGGTCTTCCCATGAAATTAAAAGACCCAGGGTCGCATTTGGATAGCGTAGTACAAACCAAAAACTTCAAGGGTAAAGAATACTTGGTCCTCAAAATAACTTATGACGAAAATGTAGGCAAGGACACTTGGTATTTTTATTTTGATCCTGATAGCTATGCCATGGAAGTTTATCAGTTCTTTCATGACGAATCTAAAAATGATGGGGAGTATATTCTGTTGAGTGAAATAGAGAATGTGGCCAGAATTAAAATGCCCAAAATCAGGAAGTGGT
>JABDKZ010000226.1 GCA_013001935.1 Maribacter sp. | reverse complement strand
ACCTAAGGATTAGGAATTACCAAAACCTGATCAGGATGAATAACATCAGGATTCTTTAGAATATTGGTATTCGCAGCGAAAATTTGCTTGTACTTCATAGGGTCTCCATAATAATGTTTTGCAATTTTACTTAAAGATTCCCCGCTCTTTACAGTGTGTCTATGAAATACGGAATCGTCCGCTACAGTTATGTTGGCTTTTAGATCGTACGGTTGATCTCCACCTATTTCCTTAATTTTATCCCACAATAGGTTTTTTTCATACTGTGTTCCAGCCATACCTTTAATCTTTAATACCCCATTTTCTTCAGTAACTTTTCCGTCTTTGATTGCCAATAATTCACCAAGGTCTAAAACTGCTTGATATTTTGCTTTTACGCTCATCTTTGTAATTTGTTTATAGTTAATAATTCTGACCGTGAAGATAATAATTTAAGTACTATTTGACGAAAAAATGGGCGAAATACTAAAGCGATAATCATCTAACCGCTATACTTGTTTGTAAATAGATATTAATATTGTAGTTTTGCACTCCTTTTTTACGGCAGAAACAAGAGCAAGAAAGGAAAAATAGAATAATTTCATAACAACTTCTACGATAGCCGTGTTGCTTTTGTGAAATCGTGGAATACAAATTAAATCAGCAAATGGCTGAAGAAAAAGCAAAAGCGGAAGCTGCAGAAACTACTGCAGCAGCGCAAGAAACTGTCGAGGCAGTAAAAGAAGTAAAAGAGGAGGCTCCCGCCCAAGACCCCCAAAAATTTTTGGAAAACTTCAATTGGGAGAAATACGAACAAGGAATTGAGAAAGTTGAGGATTCTAAATTAGAAGAGTTCGAGAAACTTGTATCTGAAAATTTTGTAGATACTGCAGATGAAGAAGTAGTTTCTGGTACTGTTGTTTACTTAACAGACCGTGAAGCCATTATCGATATTAACGCAAAATCTGAAGGTGTTATCTCTTTAAACGAATTTCGTTACAACCCAGATTTAAAGGTGGGTGATAAAGTAGAGGTATTGATCGATATCCGTGAAGATAAAAGCGGTCAATTGGTACTTTCCCATAGAAAGGCCAGAACCATCATGGCTTGGGACAGGGTTAACGCCGCCCATGACAAAGAAGAAATTGTAAGTGGTTTTGTTAAGTGCAGAACCAAAGGAGGGATGATTGTCGATGTTTTCGGCATCGAGGCTTTCTTACCAGGTTCTCAAATTGATGTTAAACCTATCAGGGATTATGATCAATATGTGAACAAAACAATGGAGTTCAAAGTTGTCAAGATCAACCATGAATTCAAGAACGTAGTGGTTTCACATAAGGCACTTATTGAAGCAGATATTGAAGAACAGAAAAAAGAGATCATCAGCCAGTTGGAGAAAGGACAGGTCTTGGAAGGGGTTGTCAAGAACATTACTTCTTATGGTGTGTTTATTGACCTAGGTGGTGTTGATGGCCTGGTTCATATTACTGATTTATCTTGGAGTAGGATCAACCACCCGAATGAGGTTGTTGAACTAGACCAGAAATTGAATGTTGTAATCTTGGATTTTGATGAGAACAAATCAAGAATACAATTAGGATTAAAACAATTAGAGAAACATCCTTGGGATGCTTTAAGCGAGGATATCAAAATTGGTGACAAGGTTAAAGGTAAAGTGGTTGTCATTGCAGATTACGGCGCGTTTATTGAAGTTGTCGAAGGGGTTGAAGGATTGATCCACGTTTCTGAAATGTCATGGTCAACACATTTACGCTCAGCACAGGACTTTGTAAAAGTCGGTGATCAGGTAGAAGCTGTTGTACTAACCTTAGATAGGGAAGATCGCAAAATGTCGTTGGGTATTAAGCAATTGACCCCAGACCCATGGACAGATATTACCACAAAATACCCTGTAGGTTCAAAGCATAAGGGTATCGTAAGAAACTTCACCAATTTCGGGGTATTCTTGGAATTGGAAGAAGGTATAGACGGTTTGATCTATATATCTGATCTCTCTTGGACTAAGAAAATCAAACACCCTTCAGAATTTGTTACTGTTGGTGATACTTTGGAAGTAGAAGTTTTAGAGTTGGATGTGGAAGGACGTAAATTAAGTTTAGGTCACAAACAGACCACCGAAAACCCATGGGATAAGTACGAAAGCGAATTTGCGCTGGGTACGGTTCACAAAGCAACTATTGCTGAAATAGTTGATAAAGGTGCGACCATTGATTTTAATGATGATATCACTGCATTTGTTCCACAACGTCATTTAGAAAAAGAAGATGGGAAGAAATTGACCAAGGGTGAAGAAGCGGAATTTAAGATTATTGAGTTCAATAAGGACTTCAAACGTGTAGTTGCGAGTCATACTGCTATCTTTAGGGAAGAAGAGAGACGTAATGTAAAAGCAGCAGTTAAAAGACAAGCTGCCAGTGCTGATGAGGCCAAACCTACTCTAGGTGATGCCAATGAAGCTTTACAAGCGTTGAAGGATAAAATGGAAGCTAGTTCTAAAAAGAAATAAGCTACATAAGTACTATTAATCCTGCATAGTGGGAAACTAAAAGTCCTGACGATACCGTCAGGACTTTTTTTGTTTGTTTTAGACAGATTGAATATTTGTCAGAATTCCCTATTTTTGCTATTCAAAAGTGTTGCTGGCCTAATATGAGTCAAAAAGTACTACTCTCCTCGAAAGAAATAAACATCATTCTTCATCGATTGGCTTGCCAGCTTCTTGAAAATCATCTCGATTTTTCGAATACAGTATTGATAGGCATTCAACCTAGGGGAACTTTTGTTGCCGAAAGGTTGACAAAAATTCTGCAAGAAGAATATGGGGTAAAGCATATTAATGTTGGTTTCTTGGATATTACTTTTTACCGCGATGACTTTAGAAGAGGTGAAAAAACCCTTGCAGCGACCCAAACCAAAATCGACTTTTTGGTGGAGGACAAAAAAGTTGTCTTGATTGATGATGTGCTGTATACAGGAAGAAGTATACGAGCGGCATTGACCGCAATACAATCTTTTGGAAGACCTTCTGAAATAGAATTATTGACATTGATAGATAGGCGATTTAGCCGTCATTTACCCATTCAGCCCAATTATAAGGGAAGACAGGTTGATGCAATAAATAATGAAAGGGTAAAAGTGATGTGGGAAGAAAATGATGGTAAGGATGTAATCTATTTGATAAATAAATAAGCAATGAGCGAACTGAGTGTAAAACACTTATTTGGAATAAAATATCTTAATTAAAAAGATATTCAGCTCATTTTTGAAACTGCCGATCATTTTAAGGAAGTTATTAATCGTTCAATAAAAAAGGTTCCTTCATTACGCGATATTACAATTGCAAATATATTTTTTGAGGACAGTACCCGAACTAAATTGTCGTTCGAACTGGCCGAGAAAAGGTTATCGGCCGATGTGATCAATTTCTCCGCTGGCCAATCATCCGTTAAGAAAGGGGAAACTTTAATAGATACCGTAAATAATATACTCTCTATGAAAGTGGA
>JABDKZ010000210.1 GCA_013001935.1 Maribacter sp. | reverse complement strand
GTTTATCTCCTTATAAAACAATCCCAATAGAAAACTATATAAAACCGCGATTGCCGATGCTTCTGTTGCCGTAAAAATACCGGTGACAATACCGCCGATTACCACAACCAACATGAATAGGCTTGGCAGGGCATCGATGAATGTTTTAAATACCTCTTTAAGACTACTTCTTTGGCCTACCTTATACCCTTTTTTCTTGGCCCAGACCATTGCAACTACCATTAGAAAAAGCCCTGTAAGAATCCCAGGGATATATCCTGCCAAAAAAAGGGCGGCAATTGAGGCGCCTCCACTTGCTAGGGAATAGACAATCAAAACATTACTTGGGGGAATTACTAATCCTGTGGTCGCGGCAGTAATATTCACCGCCGCACCAAACTCCCTGGAATATCCTTCCTTTTCCATTTCCGGGCCCAAGATACTGCCCATGGCCGATGCCGCTGCCATGGCCGATCCAGCAATGGCACCCATCAACATGGCCGAAATGATATTGATCAACGCCAAACCACCTGGCAATGCACCCACAAGGGTCTTCGCAAAGGCAATGAGCCGATGGGCAATTCCGCCTTTATTCATTAATTCCCCCGAAAGTATAAAAAGGGGTATGGCCAATAAAGCAAAACTATCCAGTCCTGTCCCCATACGCTGGGAAACCGTAGTGGCAGCCGGCAAAACGGGAATGCTGACCAGCAAAGTCACTAAAGATGAAATAGCGATGCTCCAAGCTACAGGTGTTCCAATAGCCAAGAGACAAACAAAACTAAGTACTAAAACAAGTATTGGTATGTATTCCATGGTCTATTGTTTTGTTAGAATGTCTGAAATCTTATAATAAATAATGAGGATACCACTGATAGGGATAACAACATACACTACTGCCAAGGGTACTTGTAGGGCAGGAGAATTTTGATCTAATACGTAAGTGATGTATACCAGTCTTGAACCGCCAATGACCATGGCAACCAAACAGAAAAGTATAATCAGTATCCGTACGATCAGCATTAGTTTTTTTTGGGTATTTTGCCTTAACCGCCTAGGAAGTACGTCAATGGCGACATGCATATTACGGCCAGAAACATAGGCAGCTCCCAGTATACCGATCCATATCATAAGATAACGTGCCAATTCATCGGTAAATGAACTAGGAGAACCCAAAATATAACGACTTGCTACTTGCCAGAGCACATTGATTGTCATAATAGCCATGATTATGACCAGAAAATTGGCAAGAAATTTATCAATGGTCTTTCGTATATGCATAAAACTTGATTTTTGGTTTGTGCTATTTAGTGGCTTGAATTTTTTGTATTAAATCGAATAATTCAGGTTCTTCCTTATATTTATCAAAAGAATCCTTGATTTTATCTGAAAATAAATTCTTGTCAGGACGGATAATCTCAACACCTGCTTTCTGCACGGCTTTCAAAGCCTCATTTTCAGCTTCCAGCCAGAGCTTACGTTGATAGACTATTGAGGTCTTTACCGCTTGTTTCAGCCAGTTTTGCTCCTCCTTGGTAAGTTTTTTCCAAAGATGTGTACCAACCAGGAGTACATCGGGTAGTACTGTATGTTCATTTAAGGTATAATACTTGCATACTTCGTAGTGTCTGGATAAGTAAAAGCTGGGAGGGTTGTTCTCGGCGCCGTCTACCACACCCTGTTGTAATGAGGTGTATAGTTCACCCCATGAAATGGGTGTAGGTGAGCCACCAAGGTCGCGGACCATATCCATGGCGGTTGCACTTTCCATAACCCGAATCTTGAGCCCTTTTAAATCTTCAGGGGTCCTAATAGGTTTTTTTGAATAAAAACTTCTACTTCCAGCGTCATAATAGCCCAGGCCTTTCAACCAATACTTTTCACCATCTTCCAACAATTGTTGGCCTATTGGCCCGTCCAATACATTAAATGAATGTTGCCGGTCTTTGAACAAAAAGGGAAGGCCCAGCACTTTCATCTTAGGTGCAAAATTCTCAAGGACCCCGACGGAAACCTTGGTCATATCCAAACTACCTATTTGCAATAACTCCAGACATTGTCGTTCGGTGCCCAATTGTTGGCTTGGATAGATCTCCAGCTTCAGCTTTCCTTCAGAAAGAAGTTCCAGATCATCGGCCATTTTTACCATGGCTTTGTGAACGGAATGACTTACATCCAACCCATGGCCTAACCGCAAGGTTTTAGAAGTTCTTGCCTTGGAACAAGAACTGATGACATTGGCGATAATAACGAGTACTAGGATGGTTTTTAGTTTCATATCATTGATAATTTCACTGTTACCTGCAATGAATTTCTAAGACAACCGGAAAAAGTGGTCAAATAAGCCTCCCACTCCTTTTTATTATTGAACCGACTACTCTTTTTACATCCAAAACCTGCATAATTTATTACATTTTCATTCTCGGTTTTAATTTGTGTATAAAGATTACTTTCAACTTTTCTATAAGTAACATAGTGCTCATGCCCTACCATGGCCTTTTGTGGCACTACTATTCCTATACCTAGTTCTAAATCTCTTACAAGAACGATTTTAGTCATTTTGAAGCATTAAAACAAAGAAAAATCCCCCTTGTTTTTTTTTAGACGATGCGATGATGTAGAAAACGATAAAGTGGTCATCGATAATTATTCGGCTGCCTGCGACGCAACCGGGCATCTCCTATCTATAGGCTGTAAAAAAATTGTGTGCCTAGGTGAATCCAGAATACTTTTAGGGTACTGTTCCACTAAAACAACCGAAATTTACACCCATGTGGCCTACAGATCGTTTATGGATATTAAGGATTTGTTATATTAGTTCTATAAGTGGGATATCATCAATGATGCTATCCTATTGTTGTGCTTCATTAAAAAAAACGAAAAATGAAAAAATACTTTATTGGAATATTATCATTTTGTTTAATCCTATTTTCATGCAATAATCAAGAATTTACGGATATTGAAATCATAAATAAATCTGGGGATGTAATTGATTCTCTAATAATTGGAAAAAAGGATGATTCTTATGGGAAATATGTATCAATAAATAAAGATGAAAGTATCATATATAAGGTTGACTTGAGTGATTTTTCGAGAAATGACAGTTCTTATGTAATCTCATACCGACAAAAAAATAAAACCGTGGCAATGCCCTTTATTTATTATAAAAATGGAACCACAACTGACGAATTACTAAGTATTCATATTTTAAAAGATTCGATCAGCCTGGATATTGACTTCTAATATTATAATTAAAACGAACGCACAACAAGGGCTATAATTCATTGTGGCTTCATGCAAAAAACCAAAATAATAATCACCAAACGACCTGCTAAACCAAATTGCTAGCGGCATTCTATTACAAACAGCTCCTAGCTGTCCGCTCAAGCGGCTAACGTACCACAACAGTAGCTAAAAGCAATTTGGCCCGGCAATTTTTACTCCCAATACCATAAAATCGACAAGATACGACCGCTATCGCGGCCTTCTTGGCAAACCATGGGTCCGAGATTAGAAGGAAGTCCAAATTCTCGGAACATAGTTAAACGATTTTACTATATTTCCGTAGAAATCACCGAACTGCGTTTAGCAGGTCGTTGTGCTTCATTATAACCAACCGCTGACCAATGATAAAATTCTTTAGAAAAAAGTTTGTAAAAAAATCCAAAAAACTATCAGTTATTCTTTTGATAATTGGTTTATTAATAGGCCCTTTTGGTG
>JABDKZ010000205.1 GCA_013001935.1 Maribacter sp. | reverse complement strand
CCAAATATGAATCCAAATTCAATAAATATTATAAGAATCAATATGCCTGTATATAAGATTGCAAATGAATTTGAATTCTCCTTGGCCCACATTTTGTCCCATCGTTCTACATTGAAGAATTTTTTATACCAACCCTGTCTTCTTTGCCATTGATAAAGTTTTCTTCCAAATGTTTTTACATATAAAACGGCAAATAGAATAATGAAAAGAAATGTACCCAAAATAATTATATTCTCGGTCATAACTTGCAGTGGGCTAAGTAAAACATCTAATATAGATGAATACTTTAAATAGTTTATATCAAAAAAACTGAAGTAGATTGTCTGATAAGAAATTCCAAGAAGAAGAAGAAATATGTACCCCAATGATAAGAATTCCTGTATGCTCAATTTGTTTACATCCAAAATGGTTGGTTTTAGTCTATTCTAAAATACAAAAAAGTTCAGCATTGGTTTACGGGATGTATTACTTTCTATCGCTTTTCTAGTTCGAATGCAAAAAAAAAGCGACTCCGTTGTCGAAGTCGCTTTTGAATTAGTATATGGTTTTACCGTTCTGATCTTTAAAACGGTATTCTAGATACGTGTACGCATCCCTTGGTTGAATCTTGATCCATTTCTTATGCTCCATAAACCATTTGGAACGAATTGATGGAAAACCTTTGGTTATATATGCGGCAATAAAAGGATGTATATTCAATGTAATCTTACTATCCTTTTTAGGGCCTTTCAAAAGTTTTTCAAGGTCTACATTTATTTTGTCTATTAAAACAATGGGGGCTTCTACCTCCCGCCCTGTTCGATTAGGGTCTTTTTCGGTTGTCTTAATATTCATTTCGGGGCGCACCCGCTGTCTGGTTATCTGTACAAGACCAAATTTACTCGGGGGCAAAATTTTGTGTTTGGCCCGGTCATCTTTCATTTCATCTCTAAGATGATCAAAAAGTTTTCTTCTGTGCGGCGCTTTCACCATATCGATAAAATCGATTACGATAATCCCTCCCATATCACGCAAACGCAATTGCCTAGCGATTTCAGAAGCCGATAACATATTTACCTCTAAAGCAGTATCTTCTTGATTTTTAGCCTTGTTAGAACGGTTACCGCTATTCACATCAATAACATGTAAAGCTTCGGTATGCTCTATGATCAAATACGCACCTTTACTCATTGAGGCGGTGCGGCCAAATGAAGTTTTTATTTGTCTTTCAATCCCGAATTTTTCAAAAATCGGAATCGAAGAACTATAAAGTTTCACAATAGATTCTTTGCCCGGGGCAATTTCCTGTACATAATCCTTAATCTGATTATAAAGCGTCTGATCATCAACTTTTATTCCTGTAAACGAATCGTTGAAGATATCCCTTAAAATACTTGAGGCTCTATTGAGCTCGACCAATACCTTTGAGGGCGTTTGAGCTTTATACAATTTCTTACACATTGCTGACCATTTGTTCAGCAAGTTTTCTAGATCTTTATCTAACTCTGCGACTTTCTTGCCTTCGGCAACTGTTCGGATAATTACACCAAATCCTTTAGGCTTAATACTCTTTACGAGCCTTTTTAGCCTGTCTTTTTCTTCTTTGCTCCCAATCTTCTGTGAGACTGAAACGCGTTCTGAAAAAGGTACCATAACCAAATAGCGTCCAGCTAATGAAAGCTCAGAACTAATTCTTGGTCCTTTGGTAGAAATGGGTTCCTTTACAATTTGTACTAATAAGGATTGATTTGATTTTATGACATCATTTATGCTGCCATGTTTATCAATATCTTTTTCTAAAGGAAAGTTCTTTAAGGAGTAATCCTTAAGCTTTCCTGTGCTCACCTGTTTAATGAATTTAAGCATTGTGGATAATTGCGGCCCTAGATCATGGTAATGCAGAAAAGCATCTTTCTCATAACCTACATTTACAAAGGCTGCATTTAGACCGGTAACTGGCTTTCTGACTTTGGCCAAGAATATATCGCCAACAGAAAAATCGTTATTGTCCTCCTCTTTGTGTAATTCAGTGAGTTTTCCCTCTTTTAGTAAGGCAAAATCGACGGCGTCAGAACTAGATCTTACGATTAATTCTCTATTCACCTGATTTTATTTATACCTGTTCCTCCTAATGGAATATGGAGTGAACAAATAGATTAAACAATATTTTTACAGGTTGTATAAACCCGTCGAAATTCTTTTTAGAATTTCTATGTCAATGAACGTATAAACGAAAAAGTAGTTGAAAACAACTACTTTTTCTTGTGTCGGTTAGCTCTTCTGCGCTTCTTGCGCTTATGGGTAGCTACCTTATGTCTTTTTCTTTTCTTACCACTCGGCATAAAGTTCCTATTTAAAGATTATTATTTTATTTGAACGTTGCTCTTTACTCCTTCTACAAAAACCTTGGCCGGTTTAAATGCCGGAATGTTATGCGCCGGTATTTTAATGGTAGTGTTTTTAGAGATGTTTCTACCAGTTTTTTCTGCTCTGGTTTTAATGATAAAACTACCAAATCCTCTCAAATAGACATTGTCACCACTTTCCAAAGAGGTCTTCACCTCTTCCATGAAGGATTCTACAGTTGCTTGAACATCTCCTTTTTCAATTCCCAGTTTATCTGAGATTTTTGATACTATTTCCGCTTTCGTCATCTTGAATATTATATTTTCTGTATGTTTTTTCGGCTTGCAAATATATAAATTTAATTCAATCTTTTAATCTAATCAACTAATTTTAAGTATATAAACACCTACTTTTATCTAATAGTATTCGAGTACATGATTTTTTCCCAAAAAATTCTTCTTTGGTATGCCAAAAATAAAAGAACGCTTCCCTGGAGACGTACAAAAGACCCATATAGAATTTGGCTTTCTGAAATTATGCTACAGCAAACGAGGGTAGCACAGGGTCTCCCTTATTATTTGAAATTTATTGAACAGTTTCCTACGATAAATGATTTGGCAGGGGCTTCCGAAGAAAGTGTCTTAAAACTATGGCAAGGATTGGGATATTATTCACGAGCCAGAAATTTACACGCAACAGCAAAAATTGTTGTTTCTGACTATGATGGTAAATTTCCCCAAACATATAATGAGCTTTTAAAGCTGAAAGGTGTTGGTGACCATACCGCGAGCGCTATTGCCTCAATCTGTTTTGATGAGCCAGAGCCTGTCGTAGATGGCAATGTTTATAGGGTTCTTTCTCGATTCTATGGCGCGGAATTTCCTATCAATAGTGCAAAGGGAATCGCGTTTTTCAAGGAATTGGCACGAGAGCTTATGGATACTGAAAATGCAAGGGACTATAACCAAGGTATAATGGAATATGGCGCTATGCAGTGTGTTCCAAAAAATCCAGATTGTTCCATTTGCCCATTGAACGATAGTTGCCTAGCGCTTCAAAAGAATAAAATTGGTGAGTTGCCTGTCAAATTGAACAAGACCAAGATAAAAAAGAGATTTTTTAATTACTTGGTTCTGTTGGATTCAAATCACAAAACGCTTTTAAGACAACGCAAGGGCAAGGGCATCTGGCAAAACCTTTGGGAATTTCCCTTATTGGAAACCAGTAAAAAAATAGATCAAAGTGAATTGGAAGATAGTATCAATGATATCGTAGCCGTTAAGGTTCCTTATGAAACCTATCTATACAATCAAGAAGATATTATTCATAAGCTTTCCCACCAACATTTATATACCAAGTTTTGGGTTTTGAGAACTGAAAGTGAACTAAAGGATGGGATTGATTATGAAACCTTGAATAGATTTCCAGTACCTGTTTTAATTGCCGAATTTATAAAAACATTTAAAATTTAGTACTTTTGACCATTAGACAAAAATTATGAGTGGAACATTGAATAAAGTAATGCTCATTGGGCATCTGGGAGATGAAGTGAAAATGCACTATTTTGAAGGAGGA
>JABDKZ010000202.1 GCA_013001935.1 Maribacter sp. | reverse complement strand
TTATTAATCCCAAATTATCGATTCCCGTAAGTAGGATTTCCGATTTAAACTCTTGTTGTGAGGAATCAACCCATTTGGCACTAATGATCCTATAGGCATAATTGGATTGAAGTGAGATGGCATTAGGACAGTTTTTTTTATGCACTTTAATTCCTTCGTTCACGCTTACAAAACCAAATACTGCATCCCCTGGAATAGGATTACAGCATTTTGATAATTTATAGTCTAGTTTTTCCTCCTCCTTGCCAAAGACAAGCAGGTCGTATTTAGAGGTTATCTCTTCTTTGTCGATACCCTCGGGTATTGGAGTTTTTTTAATTTTTCTTTTAAAAAAACTAATGAACGCATTGTTGTAAGAAGAGGCAAAATCCTTAATTTTTTGATTGTCGATTGCACCTATACCCACGCGATAAAACAAATCTAAACTGGTCTTCAGTTTAAAAAAGATGACCATCTTGTTAACTGTATCTTCATTGAGGCTTATTTTCTGCGACTTAAGTTTTCTTCGCAGTACTTCTTTTCCATCTTGTGCGATAGATTTCTTTTCTTCCCGTAATGAAGATTTTATTTTTGCCCTAGCTCTGGCCGTAGTTGCATAGTCTAACCAGTTTTGATTCGGTTTGGCTTGTTGGGAGGTTATTATTTCAACCTGATCGCCGCTCTTTAAAGTGGTGTTTAAAGGAACTAATTTACCGTTTACTTTGGCCCCTCGTGTGTGGATACCAACTTCAGTATGTATATTAAAGGCAAAATCTAAGGGTGTAGCCCCTTTGGGTAATGATTTTAGCTCTCCTAGGGGTGTGAATACAAAGATTTCCTTAGAGTAAAGATTCAATTTAAATTCCTCTACAAAGTCCACTGCACTGGTATTCGCATTTTCCAGTGCCTCCTGCAATTTATTTAACCAAATCTCTATGCCCTGTTCTTTTTGATTACCGTGTTTGTATTTAAAATGTGCGGCGTATCCTTTTTCGGCAATTTCATGCATTCGTTCACTTCGTATCTGTACTTCGACCCATTTGCCTTTAGGCCCCATAACCGTTATATGTAATGCTTCATACCCTGTGGATTTTGGTGAAGATATCCAATCCCGAAGGCGAACTGGATTAGGAGTGAAATGATCTGTAACGATGGAGTATATTTTCCACGCTAAAAACTTCTCATTGGCTTTATCCGATTTATAGATTATCCTTATCGCAAATTTGTCATAGATCTGATCAAAAGAAACATTTTGCACGTTCATTTTCTTTCGGATTGAGAAAATGGATTTCATTCGGCCTTTTATGTTGTAATGAAGTCCTTCTTTATCCAATGAATCACTAATGACATTCGTAAAAGCATCGATATAGGCTTGTTGGTCTTCCTTTGTTTCTTCAACCTTCCCAGAAATATCTTTGTAAACTTCAGGCTCGGTGTATTTTAAACTCAAATCCTCAAGCTCTGTTTTTATGTTGTACAATCCAATGCGATGCGCTAATGGAGCATAAATATATAGGGTTTCGGATGCCATTTTTACCTGCTTGTGTTCAGGCATTGCATCGAGGGTAAGCATATTGTGATAGCGATCCGCGATCTTTATAATAATAACGCGAACATCATCGTGCAGTGTCAGCAACATTTTGCGGAAATTTTCCGCTTGTTGCGATATGTTCATTTCCTTTTTAAGGTGTGCGATTTTCGTGAGTCCGTCAACGATACGGGCAACCGTTTCGCCAAACATGCGCTCTATGTCGTCAAGGGTATATGCGGTATCCTCAACAACATCATGAAGTAGGGCAGAGGCAATTGAAACTGCATCAAGACCAATTTCTGAAGCTACTATTTTAGCAACAGCAATAGGGTGGAATATATAGGCCTCCCCGGATTTTCTTCTTTGCTCTTTATGGGCGTCAACAGCAATTTCAAAGGCTTGACGAATTAATACTTTGTCATCATCTGACAAGGTCTGATAACTAATTCGAAGCAATTCCTTGTATTGCTTCGCAATTTGTTTGTTTTCTTTTTTTATCGCCGCTTGCGTCATACCATAATAAATTTACCACAATCCTTATCAATACACAACAAAAATTATGCCTTTAAATTCTTGACACGCGCTATTAATGGAGGGTGAGAGTAATGCATAAAAACATAGGCAGGATGGGGGGTAAGGTTGCTCAAGCTGTTCTTGGAAAGCTTCTTTAGAGAGGTTATCAATGGCTTCGCGGCAAAGGTATTTTTTGCATAATCATCAGCTTGGTATTCAAACTTCCGGGAAAGATAATTCATTACCAAACCGGTAATTTCAGATATAGGACTATATAGGATTCCGAAGCCAATTAAAGCTGCATGAAAACTGGGTTTAGAAACGCCAATTGCTTTTGAAACTTCTGGGTTATTTATAAATAAGGACAAAAGAAAAAGGGTGAATCCCGTTATTAAAATAGATGTTACAATATTGAAAACAACATGATTACGTTTGTAATGCCCAACCTCATGGGCTAAGACAGCAACGATTTCATCTTCCTCCAAATCGCTGATTAACGTATCATAAAGTGTGACTCTTTTTTCTTTACCAAATCCAGAAAAATAGGCATTCGCTTTTGTTGACCTTTTAGAACCATCGATTACGAAGATGTTTTTTAGTTCAAAACCAACCTTATGGGCATAGGACTCTATTTTACTCTTTAGACTTCCATCTTCCAAAGGTTTTTGCTTGTTAAAAAGAGGTACTATCAATTTACTATAGAAAAGGTTCATGAATAGCGTGAATGCAGCTACTACGGCCCAAGCATACAACCAAAAATTGGTCCCGGCCCATTCAAAAAACCAAATTATCAAGGCAGTAATACCCCCACCTATTATCGCCAACATTAGCCATCCCTTCAATTTGTCCATTACAAAAGTGGTTTTTGTAGTCTTGTTGAAACCGAATTTTTCTTCTATGACGAATGTTTTGTAATAGCCAAAGGGCGTTGTAATAAGATCACTAC
>JABDKZ010000199.1 GCA_013001935.1 Maribacter sp. | reverse complement strand
GGAAGAATACCGAACCTATCAAAATCTATCTGGAACGACCCATCATTGAGCTTATCGATTCCCTGAACCAAGAAATCGGAAAGAATAATTTCGGCCAATTGTTGGTGTTGAGGCAATAGATAAATGACACTACATGTATCTTTCTTAAAAAATTGGTAGTCCCTATTCAAGGTTTTGTACCCTATATGACGTACAGTTATTTCTTCATTTTTTGAAGAAAGTTTCAATATAAAATATCCGTTCTCATCAGATATGGCAGCATTATTACGACCTTGGACCGTCGCCTTTTCAATAGGTTCTTGGGTATCCTTATCCTTCAGGTAACCACATAGTTCAAGATTGGGTCTTTTGATCGATATGAAGTTATCGTTTAGTATAATAAAGTTCAGGCCGGTTTGCTCCTGTAGATACTGAATGGTTTTTGTAATGGAAGATTCCTTGTTCGGTGGAACCAATGAATAACCTTCAACTGTTTCGGAAGCATAATTGAACTGATACCCAAATTGATTCTGTACTTCCTCTAAAACATTAATAAGCGGCAGTCTTGAACCGGTATCTTGCCCATGAATATTAAATGCTATGAGTAATGAAAAAAGAATTAGTAAATGAATGCGCTTCTTTATCACACGGATTTATTAAGGTTTGGTTGGATAACGCTTTATTTCCACTATGGGTTTTTAGTAGTAGTCAAATTAAATTTACACTGCAAAGACTTTGAATCAAAAAAAATCTTGTTAAAAGGAATATTGTAAGCGTGAAAAGGAATTTTCAACTTTTAAAGATTTATCCATTATTAATAATAGTACAACCTCTGGTAGCAGACAAAGCGATCACGATTACTTTTCGCTAGCAAACAAACTAACTCGGTTCCCTGCTTCTATATTGTAGCCCAAATCTAATGGTTCAGTGATTGATTTAAGTGCATTTTCAATATTATCATGTACGAAGCCCCCAGTAAAAAGACGTTCTGTCTTTATCTTATCCACTGCAACCTCAACATTATATTGTCTCTCGAGTTCAGAAATCACTTCGGACAATGGTATACGGTCAAAGCTACTGACATTCTTCGTCCATTGAGGGTTTTGAAAAGTTGTTTTTCCAAGTGATATCTGCCCATTTGAAAATCTAAAACGATCACCCGCTTTTAGTTGTTCGGATGTATTCTGGGAAGTAACTTTTACAATACCTTCAAAGCATTCAACTTCAAAATAACTACCTCTTTGCTTTACATTGAATTGGGTGCCCAAAACGCTTACAATCCCTTCGGTAGTGATTACATTGAATTTTGAACCTTTGGCTACATCAAAAAATGCCTCGCCTTGAAGTTCCAATTCCCGTTTTTGACTCCATTCTCTCTTGGAATAGCGTACCTCGGACATGGCATTGACAATTACGGTGGAAGCATCTGGCAGTTCGATGGTGGTTTTTTCACTGACAAGGGTCTGTACTTCCACAACATTATTGAACAGGAATAAATAATAGAGGGTAAAACCAATGACAAATACACTGGCTATGCGCAGTAAAGGTTTAACCCAGTTCATTTTCCTAACGGGATTCCCAAGCGTGTCAAGACGTTTACTGAAATTCTCAAAATCATCCATTTCAGAAAACCCTGATGACTTGAAATAGGCTGCATTGTCAAGAATGTCCTTGTGCAACTGAAAGTCTTCCAATTGCTCAAACTCCTTGCGCTCAGCATCTGACAGTTCATCAGCTAACCATTTTTTTACCAAGTATTCCTTATTCATAGCCATACTTCTTACTAATAGAACAACTATCTATCCAAAATTCCTTATTATTTAATGTTAAAACCGTCCAATTCATTTTTTAATGTCTTGAAAGCACTATAAATTCTATACTCAACTACCTTTCGAGTAACACCCAGCATATCAGCAATTTCGGAGTGCTTTTTCCCTTCTACCTTGTTCAGCATAAATGCCACCCGTTGATTCTCGGGAAGGTTTTCCAATACTTTTTGATATTTTATAAGGAACTGTTCTTTTTCCAATAAAAATTCCGGGGTCTCATGGGTATAGTCCTTTGGCTTGATCTTCTGATGTCGCAATACCACTTTTTGATGTTTAATTTCATTCAACATCATATTATTGGCCACTTTAAACAAAAAGGCCTTTGCGTTGCTTAAAGTAACATTTTTGCAATTTTCCCATAGTTTAACAAAAGCATCCTGTGCCTTATCGTTTGGATTGAATTGTTCTCCATACTTATAGTACAGGTAATTGTGTACATCTTTAGCATACTTGTTATAAATGCTCGAAAAAACATTTTTTTCACAAATATTATCTTGAAGGTCTTTTGGCAATTTTTAAATTTTTGGAATGGTCAAAAATAAAATAAAAAAAATCAATTTTTTTTCAGGAGTTTTGAAACCTGGGTTGTTTTAGTAGTAAAGAAAAATCAAATTAAATCTATTTTGCTATGAAAACAACACCTAAATTATTTATCGCTTTCATGTTTTCCATGACCCTACTAACCATATCATGTAGGAAGGAAGAGTCTGTCTTAATTGAAGCACAGCCAGACCAAGTCTTGGAAGCCAATTCAAATGTGGCCAGCTTATTACAACGTACGGCAATGAACGATGGCTCTAATGATAACATTGTTGACAATGCCAGCTGCTTTAACATAGATCTACCTGTTACAGTTGCAGTAAATGGTTTGGAAATTATCGTTGACTCCGAAGAGGATTTTGACACCATCGAGGATATTTTTGATGAGTTTGATGATGATGATGACAGCCTACAAATTATGTTTCCCATTACCATAGTGCTCAATGACTTTACCCAAGTTACCATCAATAATACGGATGAGTTTGAGAATTTTTCCAATGATTGCAATGGTGAAAATGAAATTGATGAAGATATAGAATGTGTCGATATTGAATATCCGGTAACCGCTTCGGTTTTCAATAGTAATAATGAACTTATTGAGACGATCAATATTATGAACGATGAAGATCTTTACGGCTTTGTCGATGATTTGGATGAAGATGATATCGTGAATATAGCCTTTCCGATTACTATGGTCCTATCTGATGGTACCCAAATGACCGCATCTAACCTAGATGAACTTGAGAATATATTGGATAATGCCAAAGACGACTGTGACGAAGACGATGATAATGATTTTAACGATGACGATTGCGATAATTGTACCACTGACGAACTTTCAGATGTACTGGTAGGATGCACTGATTGGACAGTAGACAAATTAGAACGTAACGATAACGACCTTGAGGATATGTACGTGGGATATCAGTTTAATTTTATGGCAGATGGAACGCTTTCAGCAAGCACAAGTAGTGATTCTTTCTCTGGGACATGGGAAAGTAGTGGAACTGGTAATAGTATTTCTGTATTGGTAAATATTCCTAATCTAACTGACTTTAATGCTAATTGGAACCTTCATGAAATTAATCAAAATAGCGGTGAAACTAAAGTTGACCTTCGTATCGATGGTGAGGATAGACTGCGATTTGAGAGTAACTGTACAGAAAGCAATGATGGAACAGGAAATGGCAATATTGACGATACTGCCCTTGTACAGGCCTTGACCACTGGAGATTGGTATGTCACTTATTATTTTGATGATTTTGACGAAACCACTGATTTTGATGGATATGTTTTTAATTATGCCTCAGATGGAATAGCCACCGCTACCAACTCTAACGGCACCACAAATGGCAGCTGGTCTACCTCCTCAGGTGATGAGACCCCATTGGAATTAAACCTGAATTTCGGAACTGTTCTACCCTTGGATGAACTTGCAGAGGATTGGGACGTTCTTGAAGTAACATCTGATATTATCCGCTTAAAGGATATAAGCGGTGGTGATGGCTCAACTGACTTTCTCACCTTTGAACGAAGCCCAAATGGTACTGGAGGAGTTGATCTTGGATCAATTGTCTCAGATGGTATATGGACTGTATCCTCCTATTTGGATAATGGCATTGATGAAACTATCGATTATAATGGCTACAACCTAACATTCAATACAGATGGCACAGTAGTGGCCGATAATGGAACTACGATAAACGGAACATGGTCCGTTCAAAATGCCGGTAATAAATTTGTCCTTGATTTTGGAACCTCCATGCCCTTTGATGAATTCAATGATGATTGGGACGTGATTTCGGTGTCAGATACCCAATTACAGTTACAGGATGTAAGTGGTAGTGGCGGAACAGATACCTTGATTTTTAATAAACAATAACCTTAAAATTATATTGCTATGAAAAAGAATGTTTTATTTTTTGCATTATTAACAATTACGTTAACCTTTACTGCATGCACCAACGATAATGACAGTGATGACAATGCTAATGATTTCGCCAGGCTACAGGCCGATATAGAAATGATGACCAATGATGTTACCTCCGGTACATGCGCCATAACCAACTTTATTGATTCGGACAAAAACGAGACCGCTAATTTCACAGGCTACGGATTCGCATTCAATTCCGATGGTAGTTTGGTCGCGGATAACGGAAATACCAGTGTAACAGGCACCTGGTCCATTACCATTGATGATGACTCCAATGACGATTCTAATGACGATTCAAGCAGTGATTCAAATGATGATGATTGCAATAGCTGTACAGTTTCGCAACTGACTGATGTTTTAACTGAATGCTCTAATTGGTTCGTTGAAAAACTGGAACGAAACGATAGTGATTTAGAGGGCAATTACAATGGATATGATTTTAATTTTGATGCGGATGGTTCCGTGACCGTTACCACTGGAAGCAATACATACCAAGGTACTTGGGAAGCAAGTGGAAGTGGAAATAATATTCAAGTCGTACTCACTATCTCTGATTTAATGGACATTGAGGATATTTGGACCCTTCATGAAATTGAATTGGCAAACGGAGAATCACAAGTTGATCTTCGCATAGACGGAAATGACCGACTACGGTTTAGGAACAATTGTACTATTGGGGACTTTTCTGGGGGTAATTCTTCCGGAGAAATAGATTTCAACATTTTCTTTGCCTCACCTGTTGACTTTAGTGAACTATCTGAGGATTGGGATATTATCACGAATTCGTCATCTAAAATAGAACTTATACATGTAAGTGGAGGAAATGGAAGTACTGATTTGCTGACTTTTGAAAAGAACTAGACCTACTTGGTGTGACATAAACAAGCTGAGGATCATGCCCCGATCCTTTTAGTTCTAGAATTTCATGACTTTCCGGAAGTTTGATGTAAAGTCTCCCGCTATGAAAATGGAAGGTTTATGATGAACTGCCCCAAAGCAATTTGGGGCAGTTTTAATTTCTATCTTTATTGTGTCTTAACCTTAAAAAAACCTCTTACACCATGGATATTGCAAAATCACTGGCCTATCTAAACCCTGAGCTCGTATCTCGTATACAAACGGAATCGGTTTTAAAGGAAATTCCAAATAATACCCAAATATTACGCGAAGGACAGTATATCAAAGTCATTCCCATAGTATTAAAAGGCCTGATAAAAGTTTATACACGTTATGAGGACAGGGAACTTTTGTTGTACTACATACGTCCTGATGAAAGTTGTATCATGTCTTTTTCTGCAAGTATAAAGAATGAACCCAGTCAAGTTTACGCTGAAACAGAGGAAGACACCGTAGCCCTATTATTGCCTGTTGCGAAAGTCTCAACATGGATAGAGCAATTTCCCGACATCAATACACTTTTCTTTCAACAATACAAACAACGTTACAGTGAACTTCTAGATACAATACACCATGTACTCTTTAATAAAATGGACTCAAGATTGTACGACCATCTAAAGACCAAAGCAACTATCAGAAAAGAGAATCCTCTTAGAATATCGCATCAGCAGCTTGCCAACGAATTGGGTACGGTCAGGGAGGTTGTAAGCCGAGTAATGAAGAAACTGGAGATAGAAGGGTTAGTCAAGCAACACATTAATGGCATAGAGATTTTGTAGCTGTGACTTTGGTCACAGCACAGCTGATATGCCATACTTACCTTTGATGAAAAGCATCATGAGTAAGAAATTATTTAAATTTTTAATAGTATACCTAATCTCCTTAATTGTGATTTCAGGTCTTATTCTGATCTTTCAACATTTGTCTAACTAAATAATATTATTATGAAAAAAAACATGGGTAACCCAGATAGAATTATTCGATTCATCATAGCTGCAATAATCGCGGTATTGTATTTTACAGGAAATATAACAGGGACTTTGGGAATAGTATTGTTGATACTAGCAGGGGTATTCCTTTTGACAAGTTTTTTCAGTTTTTGTCCACTGTACGCTCCTTTCAGAATTAGTACATGTCCAATGAAAAAAGTCAGCAACAAGAATTGAACAAACCTAAAACGTGCCCCTTAGGGTACTAGAATAATTGACTCGCGTGGATATTAGATGCTCTATTGTCCGCTCGAGTTTATTCTTTTACAATTTGGTCGACAAACTACCCTATTTTGTTTCATGAATACTAGTCTTGTCTTACAATTACACATTCCAGTCTTTCATATTTGTGATTGGATTGGAGTAAAAAATATGGGAGTAGTAGGGATAGGTTAACAT
>JABDKZ010000156.1 GCA_013001935.1 Maribacter sp. | reverse complement strand
TTTTATGCGCTTGACCCATATACGGATGGTCAATCGTAATCAAATCATATGCTTCAATCAAATCCTCAATGGGCATATCCCCGAATTCCTTCAGCGAACGTATATCCCATTTTATTTTGAGATCTGGATGTGATTGCATAAACCTATTAGACAAGGCCACAAGTGGTTCGTACCCTCTCGGGTGGTCCCAGGCTATACCTTTTAATTGGATTTCCATGTTTTTCCTAATCTTTTATTCTTGGTGGTCGCGGATCATACTGAATCGTATTGTTCATATAAGCCCCGTCAATATAAATATCGGAACCATTGATATAATCGCCTAATTCACTTGCCATAAATGCCACGGTGTGAGCAACATCACTTACATGACCTATCCTACCTTGTGGAATCCAGTGTTCAAATTTCTCCTTCCCGAACTTGGCAATTTCCTCACGGTTCATTTCAGTGGTGATAGCCCCTGGAGCAATGGAAACCACTCTAATATTATTTTCTGCCAATTCAAGTGACAGGCATTTTGAGAACATTTTTAATCCAGCTTTTG
Organism: Maribacter sp.; assembly: GCA_013001935.1. GTDB lineage: Bacteria > Bacteroidota > Bacteroidia > Flavobacteriales > Flavobacteriaceae > Maribacter_A. The sequence continues at coordinate 3,264 of JABDKZ010000156.1, read as the reverse complement.
CTGCGCAATAATGAATCAAACCTTTTCTGGGAACCATATCATGGATTGAAGAAATATTAATGATTACTCCTCCTCCGCTTTTTTCCATTCTTTTACCAGCTTCCTTAGAACACAGAAAAGGCCCCTTTAAATTCACATTGAGAACACGATCCCATTCTTCTTCCTCCATCTCCAATACATGGCGAACAGATTCAGTTCCTGCATTGTTTACGAGAATATCAATACCACCAAATTCGGTGTCCATTTTCATAAACATTTCCTTGACCTGCTTCGCATTTGAAACATCAGCACCTGCAATGCCCGTTTTAACACCAAAAGAATTAATGAGCTCTGCTGCCAATGCTGTGGCACTTTGTTCATTGCTATTATAATTAATGAAAACATCAGCACCACAGGCCGCCATTTTTCTGCATATCTCAGCACCTATTCCTCTACTACCACCCGTAACCAATACTCTTTTGCCTTTTAAATCTATTCGTATCATAGGTCTGATTGTTTTAATTTTGGTTGCTTTATTTTAAAATTATTGGATTTCTTCAACGGCCTTTTTGACCAGAATTTCCATCTCTTTCTTATTTTCTTCACTTAATTGGAAAAACTCAAAATCCCCTTCATGGGTATTCGACTTTTCAACGATTATAACCTCAGAATCCATGCCCATCGCAATATTATGCCAAGTATTAACCGGAACATTATAGGTTATATTCGGCTTCATTACTTCTACCTCAAATTTTACATCATCCCCATTTATAGTAGCTCCGATCAAGACTGCTTTCCCATTCAAAAGAATAAAAACCTCATCGGTTAAATGATGTATGTCCAATTTTTCAATATTGCCGATTTCCTGTTCTGGCATATAGTTCAATTGAGCCACTTGCCACCCATCCCGAATTAAGAATGGATGATACCCATTATCGCTTATTTGGTATTGTTCAATTAGTTTCATTTAACTTCTTTTTGTTGTTTGTCATTCATTTTTTTCCAGGACATTTCAATTTCTTCCAAAGTTTTCCCCTTTGTTTCGGGAACATATTTCCAGATGAACCAAATTGCTGGAAGCGTTAAAGCTCCATAAAGGAAAAACGTACCTGCAGGCTTGATGGTTTCAATAAAAATAGGGTTGGTCAGCGTAATGAAAAATCCCGTTACCATTAATGAAAGGCTGCCAATACTTACGGCAAGACCCCTGATCTTCGTTGGAAAAATCTCACTGATGATAACCCAAACAATGGGGCCATAGGAAAATGCGAAACAGGCTACATAAATCAATAGTGGAATAATCACTAAATTGGATCCCATGGCGAATAATACGCCAACGCCCATAAGCGATAAAGCCGCCCCAACTACTCCTACCAACAATAGTTTTCGCCGGCCATAACGTTCTATGTTCATTATGGCGATAAAAGTGAAAATTGAATTGACCAAGCCCACTAAAACCGCACCCAAGAATGAGCTTTCAACACTTTTGATCGATTCATTCAAAATATTGGGGGCAAAATACATGATGGCCGCAATACCACTTAAATGTGAAAACATTGGGAGTAATATCCCAATTAAAAAGGGCCTCCGCAAATAGGGTTTGAACAATTCCTTGATTCCTTGGACCACTTCTTTTGAAGCTACTTTCATTTCCGCCATTTGCATTTTTGCCTGTGCAGTGCCACCGATTTTGACCATGGTGGTAAAAGCCTTTTCTTCCATTCCATTTACCAATTGCCATCTAGGACTTTCGGGAACAAATAGCAGAAGTATTAAAAAGAGTAGGGCAATGGGTATTTCCGTTCCGAACATGCCTCGCCAAAGTTCCTCAACAAACAACCAATCCCAAAATCCGACTTGGGATCCACTAATTATCCCGGCATTTTCCCCAGCTTGGTTTAGCACGACCCAATCCACCAAGAAAGCGAGCAGAATCCCCAAGGTTATCGACAATTGATAAAGTGAAACCATTTTTCCCCTTTTTTCGGGCAAAGTCAATTCAGAAATGTAAATAGGTGCTACAACAGATGTTATACCTACGCCAATACCGCCAATGATACGAACGACAACCAGGGCTATAAATGACGTATCCAAACTGGAAGTAATCCAATAAGAGTTCTCTAAATTGCCTAAAAATTGGGGTGCCAACATTGAACCGAAAGCTGATATCGTAAGACAGGAAGCTGCCAATAGCAATGCTTTTTTACGACCATATTTGTCGGTGACATTCCCTGAAATAATACATCCTAGAATGGTTCCCAATAAAGCTGAAGAAACTACCCATCCCAGCATACTGGGTGTTAAACTAAAATGGGTCTCTAGGAAGGAATTGCAACCCGATATTATTGCCGTATCATAACCGAATAGAAAACCCCCAATGGTTGATACAAAACTAATAGCGAACAGATAAAGCGAATTTTGATTTTTCATTTATTTGAATTAAAGGGAAGCCCTTCCTTTACATAATTCCGAATTTATCGAAGGCCTCAACCGTACTCATGCCGGCCTGTAGCGCTTTCTTTACCAATTGTTCTCCCCTTGCTTTTTCAATTGCGCCTGTAAAAGCCTCATTAACAGCTGCCTTAGGCACAATCAAAACACCATCGACATCACCATAAACCAAATCACCTGGGTTTATGCGGATACCGTCAATTTCTATAGGAACTCTATAATCGATTACCTTGCCGCGTGGTCCCTGGTCCTGGGCATAACCCCCAAATGAAAAAGTGGGGTATTCAAGATTTAGTATTTCTTTTGTATCCCTTGACCATCCATTTACAACGGCTCCGGCAGCACCCAATTTGATGGCTCTTGTACTCATTAGTCCTCCCCAAAGGGCATAATTGGGAGATGATCCGGAACAGATGTATACCTCGCCTTCCTTTAAATCGTCCAAGGCCTCAAACATGATTCCAAATGGTTTTTGCATTAAAGGATTATTGGTGTTCTCGCCAACTTCTTCAAAAACATCCGCTTCCAAAACGGGCATTGCCCTACCTATGACCACAAAATTATCATTTAAGGGTTTAATATTCGGTGGAAGAAATTGATGCAAGTACCCCATTTTATCTAAAATATCCCCAACGAGGGCCACAAAAAGCTCCTTCTTTGCTATTTCATATAGCTCCTTATCATTTTTCCAAAGTGTTGTCATTCAATAGGTTTTTGGTTAATCAAACTTTTGCAAACTATTTATTTACGTCGAAACTAAAAGTTTCAATAGCGTATTTACCCACTTTTAACTCAGGGGCAACAGGTATTGGGTTCTCTTCAATTATGTTGGTT
>JABDKZ010000079.1 GCA_013001935.1 Maribacter sp. | reverse complement strand
GAAGAGTTTCCTGAATACTACGAAACAGAATGGGTCAAAAACATTATAGCCATCAACAAAAAAGCTTCAAGATAAATAGACTATTTTTGTTTTTTTGTTTATGGGAAATCGAAACCTACTTCAGTATTTTTTTATTACCCTTAAGGGTATGGCTATGGGCGCAGCCGATGTGGTTCCAGGGGTTTCAGGAGGAACAATAGCATTTATTTCCGGTATTTACGAAGAACTCATAACTTCAATAAACAATATCAACCCAGCTTTAATCAGGATTTGGCAAAAACAAGGATTCAATGCCTTTTGGAAAAAACTGAACGGTAATTTTCTTGTTGCTTTATTCCTAGGGATATTTATTAGCCTTTTTTCACTTGCCACCTTGGTAAGCTGGTTGCTCGAAAATGAACCTGTTTTACTATGGTCCTTCTTTTTTGGATTAGTTGCCGCCAGCATATTTTTTGTTGGAAAAGAAATCACAAGATGGAATTTGGGTACGCTTACCATACTATTTGCCGGCGCCGCAATAGCCTATTTTATAACGACCTTACCCGCATCTGAAAATGCAACTGGTCTTCCCTACCTATTTATGTCTGGCGCATTGGCTGTTTGCGCAATGATATTACCGGGCATTTCAGGTGCTTTTATTTTAGTCTTATTGGGATCCTACAAAACCATATTGGATGCGGTTCATGAGAGAAACCTTCAGGTTATCATAATCGTGGGCTTGGGTGCAATTTTTGGTCTATTAAGCTTTGCCAAAATTTTAAAATGGATGTTCAGTCATTATAAAAACCTCACCTTGGCCCTCTTAACAGGATTTATTTTAGGGTCATTGAACAAGATATGGCCTTGGAAATTAGTCCTCGAGACCAAAATCATTGGGGACAAAGCCATTATTTTAAAAGAACAAAATGTGTTCCCATTTAGTTTCGATGGTGATCCTCAATTAATGTTCGCTATTATCGCTGCGATCATTGGTTTTTCACTTATTTTTATACTTGAAAAAGTAGCCTCAAAAAAATAATGGATTAGCCACATGTACGAACCTAGAACATTTGTTGATAAATTGTTTTTGGTCCTTAAAGGGCTTGCTATGGGTGCGGCCAACAAGGTTCCTGGCGTTTCTGGTGGTATTGTGGCATTTGTAGGCGGGTTTTATGAAGAATTCATCTATTCACTTCAAAAAATAAACCTAAAGGCCATAAAACTTTTATTCAATGGAAGGTTTAAAAGTTTTTATCGGTATGTGAATGGCCAGTTCTTAACGCTATTGATTTTTGGAATGTTGGTCAGTTACTTCAGTATTTCGAAACTTCTTGATTATTTTTTGGAACGTAAGGAGCTTTTTGTTTGGGCCACATTTTTCGGAATGATCTTGGGATCGATCTACTATATCTCAAAAGATTTTAAGCATTGGGAAAGAAAAACGATAATTGCCGGTATTTTAGGGTTTGTAGTAGGTATTTCAATTAGTTTTTTAAATCCCGCGACGGAAAATGACAATCTATGGTTCATTTTTGTTTGTGGAATCATCAGTGTCTCAGGGATGACCCTTCCGGGACTATCTGGGTCATTCATACTAATTTTAATTGGCAACTATGTTTTGCTTTTAGTAGATTCGGTAAATGCCCTTTACGATACCTTTGCTGAAATATTAAGAGGTGATTTCAGCTTTATAAAGAACAATGAGCGTTTGTATACCTTGAAAATATTAACAGTATTTACCTTGGGTTCAGCAGCCGGGTTGGTTACCTTATCACATATATTAACCTATGTATTAAAACATTTTAAACATATTACCACAGCGGTAATTATTGGTTTCATTACGGGGTCATTAGGTGTTGTATGGCCCTGGAAACGTACAGTTTTCAAAACCGATGAAGCGGGACGCGTGTTTTTAGATTCAAATGGAAAAGAGATAATCCTGAATTACGAGCGGTACTTACCTGATTTTGGGAACTCAGAAACCTGGTGGGCCATTTTCTTTATAATCTTGGGGATATTTATTTTATTAGGATTGGAGTGGTATGGAGAATATAGAAAAAAGTAGATTCGGATTGGTTGGGAAGCATATATCCTACTCTTTTTCCAAAGGATATTTTACCCAAAAATTCAAAGAATTGGCACGGGATAACTATTCCTATGAAAATTTCGATTTGGCCCAAATCGAGGATTTCCCGGATCTTGTGCTACTAAATAAAAACCTAAAGGGTTTAAATGTAACCATCCCGTACAAAGAAGAGGTGATCAAATATTTGGACAAGCTTCATCCAAAAGCTAGAAAAATTGGTGCCGTGAATACAATAAAGTTCACTAAAAAAGGTCTAAAAGGATATAATACGGATATTTATGGTTTTAAAGAATCAATAAAACCCTATATAAAAAAACATCATAAGAAAGTCCTGATTCTAGGAACGGGTGGAGCTTCAAAAGCAGTGGCTTTTGTATTTGGTGAATTTGGGATTAAGTACAGCTATGTCTCAAGGAATCCTAATAAGAATCAATTAGGATATGCTGATCTAAATGGGGAGGTATTAAAGAAATATACCATTATAGTAAATTGCACCCCTTTGGGTACTTTCCCTAAAATTGAGGATAAGCCAGCAATACCCTATGAATTTATCGGCAAAAGACATTTGCTCTTCGACTTAATTTACAATCCCGAAAAAACTGCTTTCTTATTGGAGGGTGAGAAAAGAGGAGCTACAATCAGTAACGGTCTTAGGATGCTTGAGTTACAAGCTGAGAAGTCTTGGGCAATCTGGAATTCATAAGGTCACCAAAAAAAGAACATCCAATAGCTTTGGTTTTCCTTAGGTTGTTAGTATCTTACAATAGCAATCTTACGCATAACTAATACAAATGATGATGCAAGAAGAGAAAGATCATGAACTACAGGAACCTGTAGGTGAAGAAAATAAATCAGAAACTACCCATACGCAGCAAGAAGTATCGGAGAAAAGCACTGAAATAGTCACGTCGGATGTAAATCCTGAAAATACTTCTGAACCCGAGAAAGTTGATTCACCCAAAGAACCTCAGGAAGCCGTCTCTGAAAATGTACCCAAAAAAAACAAAGAAGCAGTCTTAACTGAAATTGATGAAACCAATGCCGAAGATGCTGAGGATAAAGATAATCATCACAGACATCGTATTCCTATCTTGGATTACCACGCCATGTCAATGGAAAATTTGGTTGGCGAATTTCAAAAATTGGTCAAGAATGAAAAAATACAGGCAATTAAAAAACATGTTGATGGCATCAAACACGAATTTGACCTTAAATTCCAGGAATTCATTGATCACAAAAAAGAAGAATTCGTTAGCAATGGTGGCAATGAGATAGATTTTAGATATAATTCGGTCACTAAAAGACAATTCAACGAGGTATATTCGGAATATCGCGAAAAACGCAATCAATACTATAAAAACCTTGAAAGCAGTTTAAAGGAGAACCTGGCAAACCGTTTGGGAATAATAGAAGAACTCAAGAGTTTGATCAATGTTGAGGAAGATATAAATACCACCTATAAGCATTTTAAGGATGTTCAGGAAAGATGGCGTAATGCAGGTCCTGTACCTAGAAACAATTATAATGATGTATGGCGCACCTACCACCATCATATCGAAATTTTCTACGACTTTCTTCATATAAATAGGGAGTTGCGTGATCTAGATTTTAAACACAATCTTGAGGAGAAACTAAAATTGGTCTTACGCGCTGAGGCATTGGAAAAAGAAGAAGACTTGAATAAGGCTTTTCGCGAATTGCAAACGCTTCACAAAATATGGAAAGAAGACATAGGTCCCGTTGACAAGGAGCATAGGGAAGATATCTGGGAACGCTTTAGCAATGCCACAAAAGTATTGCATCATCGAAGACAAGAGTATTATAAGGATTTGGATAAAATCCATGAAAAAAATCTTGAAAAAAAGAATGAGATCATTGAAGCTATCAAAACTATCTCAACAAAGGTTGCCGATAATCACAGGGCACTTCAACAACAAATAAAACAAATTGAGGAATTACGTGATGCTTTCTTTAAAGCAGGAAAGGTACCGCTTAAAGTGAACGAGCAAACTTGGGCTAATTTCAAGGATGCCGTTCGAAATTTCAATAGAAATAAAAATGCCTATTACAAGAACCTGAAAAAGGGACAACAAGAGAATCTTGAGAAAAAACGTGAATTACTGAATCTGGCTATTTCCTTAAAGGACAGTGAAGAATGGGAAACGACCACCTCGGAAATGAAACGCATTCAGAATGAATGGAAGAAAATTGGTCATGTGCCTAGAAAATATTCAGACAAAATCTGGAAAGATTTCAAAGAGGCCTGCAATCATTATTTTGACCGTTTTCATGCCCTTAAAAATAAGGCCCACAAAGTTGAATCAGAAAATTTTGATAAAAAGAATGATTGTCTTGAACGCCTTAAGGCTTTTGAATTATCTGATAATAGGGATAAGGATATCAACACCATTAAATCATATATTGAGGAGTGGAAGAAGTATGGACGCGTACCATACAATAAAAAGAACATCAACCAAAAATTCAATAAAATACTGGATGCTATTTTCAAAAAATTGGATGTAAGCAGGCAGGAATCCGAACTTTTGAAATACGGTAATAAAATTAAGCAATTGGCAAGCGCGGATAATGACCGGGCTATTGCCAATGAACGGTCTTTTATTCGCAAAAAAATAGATGAAAGCAAGAACGAGATTCGACAGCTAGAGAATAATCTCTTGTTTTTCTCAAATGCTTCAGAAGACAACCCTTTGGTAAAAGATGTTGTTAAAAAGGTTGATAATCACAAAAATGCCTTGGAAACTTGGCAAGCCAAGCTGAAAAAGTTGAACGTTTTACAACACAATTTGCATAAAGAAATCGAAGAGGCTGCTGAAGAAGCAAAAGCCGATAGTTCGGAAGAAGAATAATACCTTAAAACAAATTCAACTACTTTAAGCCATTAACCTAGTCTTCATATTGTTTTATCAAGAAGTTGATTAAGTCGGTAGTGGTAACCATACCTACAAGCTTGCCTTTGTCTACCACTGGTATCGCATGAAACTCTCTTTTAGAAAGAATCTCGGCTACATCTTTAATGAAAGTTGTTGATGATACACTTATCAGGTTTTTAGCCATAACCTGTTCAATACTGAACATGTTGTATACCATGGTATCTACCGATTCTTCATCTTCATAAACGGCATCTGCAAAACTTATGCGAAGCAAATCAGTATAGCTCAACATACCAATGATTTTACCGCCAGAACATACTGGAATATGCCTAATATGATGCTTTTTAAACAATCGTTCCGCCGTCTCCAAATTATCCGTTGTCTTTAAGGTAATGACATTTTTGGTCATTATTGCTGCTATGGGAGTTCCTCTTTTCATGATCAGACGATTTAAATTTCTGTATTAAAAATAATCAGATATACCTCTGAAAAGTATGATAAAAGTCATGTGCGACTACAAACCTGATTTGTATATTTGCCGCATAAAAAATGTATATTATTCTTTTCCGCCTTCTAAGCGAAGTAGGGCCGTTTAGGGCTTTCCTCAAAAAAACGAATTACCCAAGGATATTTAAAGTTTAAGAAAATTGACCCAGTTTTAGTTCTTCAACTATAGTTTTACTGGTATTGTCTATAAGAAATTTACTAAAAAATACGGCACCTTAATAGATTGGTTTCGTTGGGGGTATATTTATATATGTTATATTTAAAGCAAAGACATTTTTCTTTTATGAAATTTAATTTGTTCCATTTCCTGCTCTTTTTTCTAGGTATTAATCTCTATGCGCAAGAAATACCTCCAATTCAGAACTTCACTCCAAAGGAATATGATGGGGAACATCAGAATTGGGCAATTTCCCAAGCTTCTTCCAAAAGTATTTTCATAGCCAATCATACAAGTCTAATAGAGTTTGATGGTAATAAATGGAATAAAAGCAAATTACCTTATTCCACTATTATCAGGTCTGTAAAAGCTCATGGGAAGAAGGTTTATACCGGTTCCTATCGGGAATTTGGTTATTGGGAAAAAGATATCACCGGTCAACTCCAATACACTTCTTTGTCTGACAAATTGAAGTCCCCACTGGCTACAGACGAGGAATTTTGGGATATTATGTGCATTGACAATTTGGTATTGTTTCAGTCTTTAGACAGAATATATATATATGATACACTGGAGGATGTAATTAAAATTATTGAAGCCAACACTAAAAAGGCAAAGCTACATATTGTAAAAAACAAAGTTTATTTCCAAAAAGAAAAAGATGGATTGTTCACTATTGAAAATGGTAAAGCCGTATTGGTGAGCAACGACCCAATTGTTACAGACCAGCCGATTATTGGCATTTACGAAGCCGGGGACAATCTGATGATCATTACTGAGAATTCCCATTTTTATTTATATGATTTCAAATCCTTTCGATCTTGGCAAACTGATGTTGACAACCTTGGGGTAAAGCTATATAGCAGTGTCAGACTAAAAGACAGAAGCTTTGTTCTAGGAAGCATTGCCAATGGATTTTATCATTTATCTACAGAAGGCAAATTGATGAGGAATATCAATAAAACCAACGGCTTGAACAATAATACCGTACTTTCCTTATTTCAGGACATGGATAACAATCTATGGCTCGGGCTAGACAGCGGCATTAGTGTCATGAATCTATATTCACCATTTAATGAATTTGTGGACAAACTTGGAAACATAGGTCTGGTATACGCAGCAATGAACCATAATGGCTATCTGTATCTAGGAACAAATCAGGGATTGTTTTCTAGAAGAATTGGAACATCTGAAGAATTCAAATTGATAAAAGGGACCGAAGGCCAGATTTGGAGCCTCCAACTTGTTCATTCCACTCTTTTCTGTGGACATAACAACGGAACTTTTGTGGTGAAAGGTAGTAATGCAACTTTAGTATCCGATTTTCCTGGTACTTGGGCCGTCAAACCCTTGAAACATAAAGATAACCTTGTTTTACAAGGAAATTATAATGGCCTAAGCATTCTTGAAAAAAAATCGGGCTCTTGGTCCTTAAGGAATATTATAGAAGGTTTTGATATTTCCAGCAGGTTTTTTGAGACAGACTCCTTAGAAGTGAGGATTAACCACGAACAAAAAGGATTGTACCATCTTGAGCTGGACCAAAATCTTTATAAAGTGACTAGTGTTGACAATAGGTTGCCTTTAGGACATAGTTCCAACCTATTCCAATTCAAGGGCCGACTATTCTACAAAACCAATGATGGAATTTACGGATTCGATAGTTCTCTGGATGAAATTTCTTTGGACAGCGCTATGACCCAAATTGCATTTGTGAACAATGAAAGCCCAATTAGTATAATAATACCAGATACACCGGGTCAAAAGCTTTGGTTCTTTACGGATTCAGGAATAAAATACATTAATCAAAACACATTGAGCGGAAAACTGGGCAAGACCAATATTCCAATGCCCAATGCCTTGCGCGTTGATTTGGGTGTTGCTGGTTTTGAAAACATTTCAAGAATAGCGGACGATGAATATTTGATTGGAAGCTCCAATGGGTATGTAACCTTAGATTTAGATAAAGTGCAATCTACCGATCACAATGTAAATATCAATTCTGTTTACTTTGGGGATTACAGGACTGCCTCTACGAAGACCCCTTTGAGCACATTTGGGGAATTCAACTATTCCCAGAACAACCTGAAGTTTGAATTCGGTGTAACAGAGTTCGACAAATATACCGAAGTACGTTATCAGCACATGCTAAAGGGCCTATACACTGAATGGAGCGAATGGTCCAAGTCACCTGAAGTTGTCTTTAAGAACCTACCTTTTGGGGAATATGAGTTTAAGGTAAAGGCAATTGTAGGTAACCAAAATGGTAAAAACATAGCTTCGTATAAGTTTAAAATACTGAGACCTTGGTATTTTTCAAACTTTGCCATAATACTCTATAGTCTTGGGCTCATTCTATTATTTATCATTATCCATAGGCTTTACAAAAGACATTATAGAAAAAAACAGGAGTTCCTAATTAGGAAAAATGAAAAAGAAATGGAACGCAGAAAACTGGAGGAAAAAGAAAAGATTGGTCAAATCTTAAACGAGAAACTACAAGATGAAATTGAGAATAAGAATAGAGAGTTGGCCATTTCAACAATGAGTATTTTGAAAAAGAACGAGTTCTTAAATGCTGTAAAAGACCAATTAAAGGAAAGTATTGACAATCCTAAAATAAAATCTGTTATAAGAAATATAAACAGAAATATTGAAAACGTTGATGATTGGAAATTCTTTGAGGAAGCTTTCAACAATGCAGACAAAGAATTTCTAAAGAAGTTGAAATCAATTCACCCAGATTTAACACCCAATGATTTGAAATTATGCGCTTATCTTAGATTGAATCTTACTTCAAAAGAAATTGCACCTTTGTTGAATATTTCGGTACGTAGCGTAGAGGTAAAACGTTATAGACTTCGTAAAAAAATGGACCTTCAGCACGAAAACAGCCTAACAGACTACATTTTGAATTTGTAGAATACGCAGGAATGCGTTCTTATACCACAACATTACCCATACAAATGCAAATTTCTTAATTATTTGTTAATCTTTTTTGTTCTTTCAGGATTGCCGAAATCCTTATATCATAAGGGTTAAACTGTCGATTCTGCAATATATGTGCATTTTTATTATCATGTATGTTTTTTGTAGTGGTGTAATCTGAGGATTCCTATTTGTTATGAATTACATTGTGACTTCTAAATACTCAACACATGAAGCGCATTTTTTTATTTCTTACTATTATTTGTTGCATACCAAAACTATTGGGTCAGGACTTGACAATAAGTGGAACTGTTTTGGATGCGAGTTTCAATGAGCCACTGCCTGGCGTAAGTATAATTATAAAAAATACCGTTAAAGGAACCACTACAGATTTTGATGGAAACTTTACGATGACCGAAATGACGGCGGGAGATATCCTGGTTTTTTCATATTTGGGATTTGTATCACAAGAATTTACGGTAAGTGACTCTACTCCTATTACAATAAATCTTCAGGAAGATGTAAGTGCATTGGAAGAAGTTGTTGTAGTGGGTTATGGTACACAAAAGAAGAGCAACCTAGTTGGTTCTGTGGCTAGTGTGGATATTGAGGAGGCCACTATTGTACCTACCACAAACGTATCGGGAATGTTACAGGGACGAGCGGCAGGAGTTCAGGTTAATCTCGCTGATGCAAGACCTGGTGGGACATCCAATATAGTCATTCGGGGTAATGTATCTGTCGCCCCTAACGGAAACTCTCCGTTGATCATAGTAGATGGCTTACCATTTGACAGTTTAAATGACGTATCACCAGACGATATTGCCAATATTGAAATCCTTAAAGATGCCTCAGCAACTGCCATTTATGGTTCAAGGGCATCAAATGGGGTTATTCTGGTTACAACTAAAACGGGAAAGACGGGTAAAGTATCAATTGACTACCACGGCTATAGTTCTATACAAACCTTGACAAAAAATTTCAATCAATATACAGGTTCGCAATACATTGATTTAAAAAGAGAAGCCAACCGAAATAGATTTACAGGAGAATACTTGAGGGATGAAAACATATTTACTCCTTTTGAGATTGATGCCATTGACAATCGTAACTTTGTAAATTGGGAAGATTTGGTATTACGGGACGCCGTGACACAGAGTCATGCTTTGAGCTTTTCAGCAGGTAGTGAGAAAACCAGGGTTTTTTCAAGTGTCAATTATTTTTCACAAGAAGGTATTATCCCAAATTCCGGTTTCAACAGGCTCACTTTCAAACTAAACTTGGAGCAGCAATTAACGGATAAACTATTGTTCAGAGGAATTATCAACCATCAAAATTCCATACAGGATCAAGAAACGGGCAACCTGAACTTTACCACTATTACGCCATTGGCCAAACCATTTGACGAAGAGGGAGAATTGCTCAAATTTTACTTAGGTCCATCAAACACTGCCGTAAACCCATTATGGGATCAAAGGGAATCAACCGACGAGACCAAAACAAACCTCAGCGATGTCAACCTCAGCTTGGTGTATAACTTTACACCTAATTTGAGCTACACCCTGAAGACATTTTTGAGGAACAGAAATTCAAATAGGGGCATTTACAGAACATCCTTACATTCGGCAGGGGATGAGGGTGTAAATGGCCTAGCAGTTATATCCAACCAACTATTTAAGCAAGTATTGGTGGAAAACATAATCAATTATGAGCCAGAGATCAATGAGGACCACAATCTGGACCTTACTGCCGTTCATGCCTTTGATGAACAGCGAAATGAATACACTCAAATTGACAAATCAGGCTTTACAAATGACGCTCTTGGATTTAATGGAAATGCGACTGTACTTCTAAATAACGTCAGAAATGTATCACAACGCAGATTGCTTTCATTTTTGGGTAGGGTACGATACGGATATCTAGACAAGTATTTACTAGAGGCTACGGCCCGTGCCGATGGTGCCTCTGTATTTGCAAAGAATAATAAATGGGGATTCTTCCCGGCAGTTTCTGTAGCCTGGAAAATGCAGAACGAGCCTTTTTTACAGAGTGTGGATGCTATTAACGAAATGAAATTGCGGGTCAGTTATGGGACCACGGGTAATCAAGGTATCAATTCGTTGGAGTCCTTGGGTGTGGCCGATGACCTACCTTATGTTTTTGGTGATCAAACCGTGGCGGGGGCAACCGCCTCATCACGTTTGCCCAATCCGGACTTGAGGTGGGAAACCACTACTACCTTGAACACTGGTATTGATTTTAAATTGTTCAAGAACCGCTTTGAAGGTACTTTTGAATACTATAAAGCAAACACCACTGATTTATTATTGGATAGGTCAATTGCCGGTACAACTGGATTCAACGTAATCCGCTCTAACCTAGGTGAACTTGAGAACCGCGGTATTGAAGCATCGTTGACCTCTCATATCATAAGAAATGAAAAATTACGATGGTCATTGGGACTGGTATTCTCCAGGAACAGGACCGAAGTGCTCTCGCTTACAGGAGAACTTGATGAAAATGGCAATGAGATTGACATCACTGACATTGCTTCTGGAAGGCGATTATCGGTAGGTCAATCTATCAATAATATTTGGCTGCCTAAATACGATGGAATCTATCAAGAAGGTGATGACATTGCAGGTTCGGGTAATCCATTGGCTCAACCAGGTGATGTTAGGGTAATAGATCAAGATGGAAATGGACAGATTGATAATAGAGACAATGTTTTTACCAGTACAGATCCTAATTGGTATGGTTCGATCACCAATACCTTTTCGTTCAAGAATTTTGATCTGTTTGCCGACATCTACATCGTAGATGGAGCAACAAGATTAAATCCCGTTCTCGCCAATGGGGAGTTATGGAAAGGGGCAATCAACGGAATTCGGACAAAGTACTATACTCCAGAATTTCCATCGACGAACTATCCAAGACCGAAACCTGATACCCATTTACACCTTTTCTCATTTGCAGTAAGGGACGCATCATATTTGCGATTGAGAACATTGTCATTGGGTTATAATTTTCCTGATGAGACAATTAATAAAATTGGATTTCAAAATGCCAGATTATATGTAACGGGTTCCAATTTGTTCACTTTTACAGATTTTAGATCTTATAGTCCAGAACAAAATCCGCTCAACAACAATGGTGGAACCGCATTTCCGGAAACCAGAAATATAACGCTTGGTGTCAAAGTAGGTTTTTAAAAAAATGTTATGAAAAATATAAATAATATGTTATCAAAAAGCTTTTATACAATACTAGGTTGCCTTTTGCTTTTCACTTCCTGCCAAAAGGATTTGTTAGAAGATAAGCTTCTCTCAAACACTTCTGTTGAATTCCTGTATACAACACCTGAAGGTCTTGAATCTGCAGTAGTAGGATTGTATTCCTTGAATAGAAATATTTTCCAAGACCAAAGTTTAAACGGTACATACCCACTTATTCTACAAGCCAAAAGTGATCTTGGAGTAGGAATAACGGGTGAAGCTTCGCTTTACAGTAGATTACTTTGGGGGGCCAGTTTGGGCGATTTTGGAACTGCCTCGGGACTTAATGCCTACTGGGCGAACTATTACAAAATAGTAGATAGGTCTAATGCCATTATAAAAAGTGCAGAGAATTTACAGGGTATTGATGAAAGTAGAAAAAATCAAATCTTGGCAGAGGCCAAATGCATGCGGGCAAATTCTTATTTTATTCTTTACAGGCTCTTCAATAATATTTATGTCACTACTGAGCCCACCACTCCGGAAAATGCATTTGATGTACCCCAAAACAAATCCTCCGAAGAGGAAATCTTTTCACTCTTGAGGGCAGATTTGGATTTTGCCATTGACAATTTAGTTTACAACCCAGTGCAGTTTGGCAGGTGGAGCCAAGGTGCGGCAAGGCATTTAAGGGCCAAAGTGGCCATGTGGGAAGATGATTGGGGGGAAGCGGCCGCACAGACAGATGCTATTATAAACAGTGGCAACCATAGCCTAACACCTACAACTGCTGAAGTATTTGCAGGAGAATTGGATCATACAGAAACTTTGTTTGCCTTAAATTTTGAAAATGAGACAATTGGTGGAGGCGGTCAACATTTCATTAACTGGAATGTGGTATCCTCCTATGCGGATGCTCCTGGTCTTATACAGTCTATTGAGAATGGAGGGGCCGGAGTAGGCTTCCTATCATTGAATGATTATACCATCAATTTGCTGAATGAGGACCCAAATGACGATAGGAAAGACAATACCTATTATATTTTCAAGTACCTCTATAATGATGAAGCCTCTCTTCCAGCGGGCAAACAATTGGGCGATCCATTGGATCTTTATGAAAACAGTGAAACTGATCAAAATGAATTTATGCTCTACTATAGGAGACAAAATCCCGGAGTCTTGAAATTCTTTGATGAAACTGTGGAGCCGACAGATAGAAATCACTATAAAAATATTATGATCTACAGATTGGCAGAAACCTATTTAATAGGTGCTGAAGCGCACCTGATGCAAAGCAATAATTCCAAAGCTTTGGAATACATAAATCTTGTGAGGAACAGGGCCAATGCAGCATCTATAGCAACCATTGACATGCAGGCAATTTTGGACGAGAGGGCTCGCGAACTGGCATTTGAAGGGCAACGTTGGTATACCCTTAAAAGAACCGGCAAATTGTTTGAGTTTCTGTCAGACCATATGAACAACGATAATTTAAATGAGTCGTACCCTGAAGGAAATCCAAAGGTAATTCTACGGGAGTATATGCAAAATTGGCCGATACCTCAACAACAAATAGATCTATTAGGGCCAAGCTATCCTCAAAACGATGGATATAACTAATGACCAATAAGTTAGATTAATTAAAAAATTGAGAAATGAAGAAGTATAGAAACACTCAAAGAAAACCAAGTACACGTTTACCCTTTTTAGCATTAATTTTTGGATTGGGAATCTTGGGCATCATAATTTCTTGCGAAATAGAAGATGACACCCCACCACCTTCAGCTTATGTGGCGCCAGATCCTTTACCAGTTATTGAAGGTTGTCCTGAAAATCCTGTAGTAAATGACATTAATACAGGAATGGATTTTGAATGTGGGGGACCTGAGTCTTCTTTTTTTGGTGAAAAAGACGGGGCTCTTACACTAGAAATTATTGATAACCCAGATGCTTCTGGAATAAACACTTCAGAGAAGGTAGTTGAATATGTACAGACTGAGGGTGTAGAACCTTGGGCTGGTCTCTTTTTTGATTTGTCAAGTAAGGTAGATTTCTCAGAGAAGCAGACCATAAAAGTAAAAGTCTATTCTCCAGCTGCCGATCAAATCATACTCTTAAAATTGGAGGACAGCGCGGATAGTGATTTGAATAAAGAAGCTCAGAGCATCACAACTGTTGCCAATCAATGGGAAGAATTGTCTTTTGCTTTTTCCTCAAGTGATACCGACAAATATGATAGGATGGTACTCTTCTTTAATTTCAATGGTGAGAAGGATGCTCCTACTACACATTACTTTGATGATATTATCTTGACTGAAGGTGGGGATACGGGTCCCCCAGTTGTAACTGCAGAACCTGAATTCGCAGCACCAACTCCAATTTTAGCGCAATCAGAGGTAATATCAATTTATAGTGACGCATATACGCCAATCACTGTTAGTGAATTACCTACGGAATGGTCTGGCTCTGGTTTTGAAGAAATCCAAATAGAAGGGAACAATACCATAAAGTATTTTGATCTGGATTTCACAGGAATCGTAACGGACTATGGAAATCCTACAGATTTGTCAGCTAAGTCCTTTGTACATTTTGATTATTGGACAGCTGATGGAACTGAGCTAGGAATTAAACTTGTAAATACAGCAGTTGACCCTGTGCAGGAAGGCTTAGTATCTGTAGGTACTGTGACTCAAGGTCAATGGGTTGGTGTAGATATTGCATTGGACGATTTTGCAATGGATAGATCACAAGTCACTCAAATATTGTTTGACAATTTAGCAGCCGAAACCATCACAGTTTATATAGATAACCTGTATTTCCATGATGGACAACCGACTATGCCTCTAGTTGCCGCACCTACACCAACAATTGATGCCGCTAACGTTATTTCTATATATAGTGACGCCTACACACCAATAACGGTGACTGAATTCCCAACAGAATGGTCTGGTTCCGGTTTCGAAGAAATTCAGATTGAAGGCAACAATACAATCAATTATTTTGATTTGGAATTTACAGGTATTGTTACAGATTATGGCAATCCAACGGATTTAACGGGAATGGATTTTGTTCACTTTGATTATTGGTCTCCAGATGTTTCAACACTTGGTCTTAAATTAGTGAATACTGCTGTTGATCCAGTACAAGAAGATATTGAATCCCCAGGGACGATAGAACTAGGAACTTGGGTTAGTGTAGATATCCCATTAGATGATTATGCTATAGACCGTTCTCAAATTACTCAAATTTTATTTGATGCTCTAGGTAATACGGCAAATGTTTATATGGATAATTTATTTTTCTATAGTGCTCCTGCTACAGAACCAAGTGCTGCTGCACCAACACCAACAATTGATTCCGCTAATGTAATCTCTATATATAGTGACGCATATACGCCAATCACTGTTAGCGAATTACCAACGGAATGGTCTGGTTCTGGTTTTGAAGAAATCCAAATAGAAGGAAACAATACCATAAAGTATTTTGATCTGGATTTCACAGGAATCGTAACGGATTATGGAAATCCTACAGACTTGACGGCTATGACCCATGTTCATATTGACTATTGGACAGCTGATGGAACAGAGCTAGGAATAAAACTTGTTAATACAGCAGTAGATCCTGTACAGGAAGACCTAGAATCTTTTGGTATTGTGACACAAGGTCAATGGATTAGTGTAGATATTCCATTGGACGATTTTGCAATGGACAGATCACAAGTTACTCAAATATTAATTGACAATTTAGTAGCTGCCGATGCAAGCATAACTGTTTATATAGATAACCTTTATTTTTATAATTAGATTATATTTATTTTCATTAATTAGAAAGCGACTTATCGTTAAAAAGTATTTAGCTTTAAAGTTGAGTGAATTAGTTTTTACTTTGTAACATTCCCTTCTATTATTTGAAGGGAATTGTTACCTAAAAATAATATATAAATGATTTTCCATTAAAATTGTGAAAATTAAAAATAGGGTATGAATAGGATAATTGTGTTACGAGAGAAATTATTATTTCACAAATTGTGTCTATTGGTATTCCTTTCAATAGCAAACTACTCATGCGAAGGAAGTAAAGAAGATGTTACCCAACCGTCAAATTTAAATTTAACCATTACTATACAAGGCGCAAATGAAAGCAACCCAAATGGAGACGGGTCAGGAAAAATTTCATGTGCTGCCACAGCAGATAATGCTGTAAGATATACATACAGTTTTGAGGGAGGCGATTTACTGGAAAGTACCGATGGGACTATAGATTATACTTTTATTGAACAGGGAACCAATACCTATTCGGTTTTGGTTTATGCTTATTCCAGCTCAGGAGAATCAATAAACAAAACACAATCAGTTAGTGTATTACAATCTGATACAACTACAGCTTCCTTAGTTTTTTCAGATGAGTTCAATATTGATGGTTCCGTAGATCCTACTAAATGGACATATGAAATTATTCCTCCAAATAATGGAAGTTGGTGGAACGATGAGCAGCAACATTATACGGATAGAGCGGATAATGTTTATGTTTCGGATGGCACATTAAAAATAGTCGCTAAAAAAGAGAATTATACATTTCAAGGTTCAACTAAAAATTATACTTCTGCTCGAATAAAGACACAGGATAAATTTGAGTTCAAGTATAAAAAGGTCGAGGTTAGAGCGAAACTTCCAGATGGACAAGGGACCTGGCCTGCAATTTGGATGCTAGGGGCTAATGAAGATACTGTAGGTTGGCCTAGCTGTGGGGAAATTGATATTATGGAGCAAACGGGTGATAATAAAAACGAATATTTAGCAACATTACATTGGTCTAATAACGGTAGTAATGCAAATTACGGAACAGATCATCCTGATTACCCTGGGGATAATATTCCTGTAACAAATGCAACATCAACATTTCATGTGTATACTTTGGAATGGTCGGCGAACGAATTGAAATGTTATGCAGACGATGATTTGTCTAATGCATTTGTAATGAACAACAATTCCGGCCTACCTTTTAATAATGATTTCTTCTTTATCCTCAATGTTGCTATGGGAGGAAATTTAGGAAAAAACATTGATCCGAATTTTACTGAGGGCACAATGGAAATAGATTATATAAGAGTATACCAATAACTGAAGCCCAGTAGAAATTCAAAAAAGCATCTTACAATGTGTCAATTGTCCAGAAATTATTCACAATTAAAATAGCTCATATGAAAAGATTGCTTTCAGGTATTGTAATTATTTCTATGATGGCAATAACCTTTCTTTCTTGTATTGATAAAAAGAAGAAAAACGGCAACGATGATGGTCCTAAAAATGTTAAGAGCGTCGCCATAAGCCAAAATGATTATACATTTGAACCTGGCAAAGATTGGAAGTTAGCTTGGGCAGATGAATTTGAAGTTGATTCTATAGATAAAAAAAACTGGAGTTTTCAAGTACTTGAAGCCGGGCACTTCAACGATGAGTGGCAACGTTACACTAATAGCAGTAAAAATGCCTATATAGAAGATGGAAGTCTTATTATAAAAGCCGTTCACGAAAGTGATGACCATGGAATGGATCAATATACATCGGCCCGACTGCATACAGCCAATAAGCAGACATTTAAATATGGTAAGATAGCAGCCCGCATTAAGCTTCCGTTCAGCAATGGAATTTGGCCCGCCTTTTGGATGTTGGGTGCAAATATCAATGAAAATGGAGGTGATACTCCCTGGCCACAATCTGGTGAAATTGATATTCTGGAATTATATGGCTCAAAAAATGATTCGGTCGTAGAGGCTAATATTCACTATGCTGATGCATCGGATTCTCATTCTAGCATGGGAGCGACATCATTCAAATTGAAGGATGGAAAGTTTGCTGATGCATTTCATGTATTTGAATTGGAATGGGATGCAAATAGGGTCGCGTGGTTGGTTGATGGCGTTGAATATACATCAATGCCGATTAAGGCTGATGAATTGTCAGAATTTCATAAAGAATTTTTTATTCTTCTGAATGTTGCCGTAGGTGGTGAATGGGCTGGTCGTCCTGACGCTAATAGCGTTTTTCCACAATACCTGAATGTAGATTGGGTAAGGGTTTATAAGAAAAATGAATAAATAAACAATTAAATGTATTGATATGATCAAATTAATAAGTCCTGTTTATCTATCGTTTTATGGGACTTATTTGCAAACTTGTCTGGCCTTATCCCCGAGCGCCACATTGCCGTCCTTCATGAATAACTAGGCCTTGGCAATATATTATTTTATTGAAATTAAATTATATTGTGACTATTATGGTACAAACAACAAACAAGTACTTCTTATATAGAGCAATAGCATTTCTTATTTTAGTATTGTTATTCATTAATTGCACAAGTAGGACAGAAAACCAAACCAACCATATAAGCGACAACTATGATGCAAAAAGCCGATTCTGTAGTAAAAATGAATAAATCCTATACCATTCTAATCAGCCTGATTGTTGCCCTCGGTGGGTTTTTATTAGGTTTTGATAGCGCAGTAATCTCCGGGGCCATAAAAGGAATCACTATTTATTTTGAAATGACAGATTCCATGCTAGGTTTTGCCGTGGGATGTGTCATTTTTGGTGCCATGGCTG
>JABDKZ010000068.1 GCA_013001935.1 Maribacter sp. | reverse complement strand
GCACTACAATAACCTTGTGTGGTATTGTTCCTATAATAATCTTGATGATAGTCCTCTGCTTCATAAAAAGTGCCTAGTGGACTTATTTCAGTCACTATTGGGTTTTCATAATAGGAGGCTACTTCTTTTGCAACTATCATTGCAACCTCTTTTTGGGCGTTGTCATGGTAATAGATCACAGAACGATATTGGGTTCCCGTATCCCCGCCTTGACGATTCAAAGTTGTCGGATCATGACTGGTCATAAAAACGACCAACAAATCTTCATAGGAGATTACGTTCTGATCAAAAGTTATTTGTACTACTTCAGCATGACCTGTAAGACCCGAGCAAACCTCCCTATACGTTGGTTTACCTGGAGCCGTACCCCCAGTATATCCTGAAACAATCTTTTCAACACCTTTGATTTCATTGAAAACAGCTTCAATACACCAAAAACAGCCGCCACCTAGTGTTGCCATCTGTAAATTTTTATTGCCCATTTTTAACCCTTTCTTTTTTGTCTGCCTTAGTAGGTTCTAATTTCATTGATTCTGAATTAATACAATAACGCAATCCACTAGGTTCCGGGCCATCTGGGAAAACATGTCCCAAATGGGCATCACAGGTATTGCACATGACCTCGACCCTGACCATTCCAAAGGTGGTATCTTTTTCATACTTGATTGCATTGACTTTTACAGGCTGTGTAAAACTTGGCCAGCCTGTTCCTGATTCAAATTTAATGGTCGAATCAAAAAGCGGCGTGTCACAGCAAATACAATTGTATTTACCGGATTCATGAATGCTGCAAAGTGCTCCCGAATGCGGTGCTTCGGTACCTTTTTTTCTAGTAACCCTGAATTGCTCAGGACTTAAAACTTCTTGCCATTCCGTGTCAGATTTTTCAACCCTCCTGTCGGGTTTTGGATTTCCTTTAACCGCAAAATTGATAACTTCTTTCCATGTTAGCATGGTTTGTTTCCCTTTCTTTTTTTAAATGATTATTGAAATTTATTATTCAAATTACTTCTTAAAGCTAGTAATCCGTGAAGTCATTATCTTTGTCGCCACAATCACACAAACCTTACAAGAACAATCACCGTTATAACTACTAATTTAAACTAAATTTCATAGGTGAACCAAAGAAAAAAAAATAGAGCGATATATACGGTTTTGTTGCTGCTTTGTATTGTAGGTTTTTGGTTGTTCGAAAATTTTTACACCCCTGATACATATTCTTCCAAAGAAGATGATGGTCTTGAAACCAGCATCCCCTCATATATGATTCCAAGTTCTTCAACGGGCGATGTTATACATCATGATCATTTTATATTATCCTATAATGAACCTTATGAGCAAGCAGAGTGGGTTGCCTACTTGCTAAAGAAAAGCCATTTGACGTATGATGATCGAAAGCGCCCTTATTTTATTGAAGACCCCAAGGTGAAATCAAAATCAGCAGATTGGAGAAACTACAAAGGGTCAGGTTATGATCGTGGTCATTTGTGTCCTGCTGGGGATCGGCGTTTCTCAGAATATGCCTATAATGAGACCTTTTATACTAGTAATATCAGTCCACAAGACAGGGATTTTAATGCAGGTATTTGGAACAGACTTGAAATGCAGATTCGGCAATGGACTAAAAAGTATGGTGATTTATTCGTGGTAACCGGGGGGGTGTTAGAAGATGGACTTGATCAGATAGGGGAAGAAGATGTGGATGTTCCCAAGTATTTTTACAAAATAGTGGCTAAGGGCGATGTCGATAATTTAAAAATGATTGCTTTTTTAATACCCAATTATGAAAGTTCGGATCCATTACATCATTTTGTTGTAACTGTGGATAAGGTTGAAAGAGTTACCGGATTGGACTTTTTTCAGAACCTTTCTGATATTAAAGAATCCAAATTGGAAAGTCAGTCTACTTTGGCGGGTTGGAAGTTCTAAATACCTTCTTTCAAGCGGTTCGAATCCAACTTCAAGAATATGAAAAGTAAGATGGTAAAAAACAATAAGCCTGAACCGCCGTAACTGAAAAACGGCAGTGGAATTCCTATTGTTGGCAAAATACCAATCACCATTCCTATATTAATGAAATAGTGAATAAACAGAATTGATATAACCCCATAGCCGTACATTCTTGGAAATGCGGTTTTCTGTCTTTCAGCCAAATAGACCAATCTTAAAAATAGAATGGTAAAAAGGAGAATTACGGTAGCCGTACCCAGAAATCCCCATTCTTCGCCCACTGTACTGAAAATGTAATCGGTATGTTGTTCAGGAACAAAATCACCTTTTGTCCTTGTGCCTTCCAGAAATCCTTTGCCAAAAAAACCACCGGATTCAATTGCCTTTTCAGATTGATAGGTGTTGTAACCAATGGTTTTTCTAATCTGTTCTAACTTATTTGGGTCTTTTTCCAAACGCAGCCATAGGCTAAAACGATCCCGGTGTCTTTGCTCAAAAACATTATTGAAGACAAAGTCAACTGATAAGGAAAACAAAATAGTAATCACTACTACTGAAATCAGCGGAAAAATCGGGACTTTGAATTTTTTCTTTTTTAGCAAAAAGAATAAAACAATGAGCAGCCCTAAAACAATTGCAATCCAAATAGTACCGAACATCAAGGTCATTACAAATACTAAAATCGTTAAAAGACCAATAAGGAGATACGATAGAGGTAAGCCTTCACGGAATATTACAAATATCAAAGCGAAGAAAACCAGGGCACTCCCCGGATCTGGTTGGGGAATTATCAAAATTGCGGGTAATAAAATTATACCCAATGCAAATAGTTGGTCTTTTCGACTTTTGATATCGGTTTGAATGTCACTTAAGTACTTTGCCAATGCTAGGGAAGTTGCTACTTTGGCAAGTTCCGAAGGTTGTAAATTAAAGAAACCCAAATCATACCAAGAAGTGGCCCCAGCGATTGTTTTGCCAAAAACGAACAGGCCCAATAGCATTACGATTGAAATGATATAAAACAAACTTGAAAATCGTTCATAGAAGTTAGCTTCCAGAGCTGTGATGACGATTATGGCAATGATGCTTACCCCAATAAAAAACAATTGTTTCCCATGAAGTGTGCCAAAATTGAAGATTGATGGTTCGGCTTCTGTAAAGGTGCTTGAATAGATATTTACCCAACCAATGGCTACTAAGGCAATATAGGTGAATATGGTAAGCCAATCAATACGTTTTAAAAGACTCTTACCAAACATACTCGTTTATCTTGAACTCTTCACCGCTATAAGGTTTTGCATATTCATGTTCCAGGGTTTTCTCTAGCATGCGCTTTTCCAAATCTTTGCGGGTAATTTCGCCTTTCATATATTTTTCGATCATTAGTGAGGCAATATGTCCGGCATATCTAGCCCCATAATACCCATTTTCAATATAAACCGCAATAGCTATTTCTGGTTTACTAACTGGAGCAAATGCGACGAATACAGAGTGGTCGGTAAGCTGGGTTTTAACGCTATCTATAATCGTAAAATTTTCAACCGTTCCTGTTTTACCTGCTATTTCAATGCCCGGTATTTTAACCCATTTAGCAGTACCTTTCTCATATACATTGGCCATTCCACGAACAATAGGTTCAAAATGTTTGCGGTCTATTGTTGTTTGCTTCAGCTCCGTAAACTCAGGAATGGTAATATCCTTGCCATCAACTTTTTTAAGAATATGCGGCGTAAAAAAGTGACCCCGATTAGCAATAGCTGCGGTCATGTTTGCCAATT
The DNA here is from genome assembly GCA_013001935.1 of Maribacter sp. Classification (GTDB taxonomy): domain Bacteria; phylum Bacteroidota; class Bacteroidia; order Flavobacteriales; family Flavobacteriaceae; genus Maribacter_A. The sequence goes on along the minus strand of JABDKZ010000068.1, from coordinate 2,987 downwards.
GAATAGGTGTCGCTGCCACTTCACCTTGGCCAATGGAGTTAGATATTATGTACGAAGAGGTCCATCTATCATCCCCGTACCAACTATCGTAATATTTAACAGAAGGTATACGTCCAGGTCTTCCAGTGTGTAAATCTGAACCTAAATACCCGCCAAGTCCAAAACTACGCATGTGTTTTTCCCAAACATCCATGCCTTCATCAGTCGTTTCGAATTTGTCATAGATTTTTCTGAAAGTGCCTGCAAAATAGGCATTACAAGATCTATAGATGCCGACGTTCATGTCCCGAACACCACCACCACAATGGCATCCACGTTTTGTTTTCCCAACGTAGAACCCGTTATAGCATTTTATTTTGGTTTCTGGGGTCATTACACCTTCCTGTAAAGCAATCAAGGCATTTAAGGTCTTGAATGGGGAACCTGGGCTTGGTTCGGCCAAAATAGACCGATCCCATGTCGGATTTGCAATAGAATCGTTGTAGAGTTTAGTATAGTTCTTTGAGCGTTTTCTGCCAACCAATAAAGAGGGGTCATAGGTTGGTCCTGATATCATTGATAATATTTCACCTGATGATGGTTCTAATGCAACAATACCACCACGTTTGCCGTGCATTAGGCGCTCCCCGTATTCTTGTAGATCTTTATCTATTGTTATGCTGATTTCCTTTCCTTGTTCTGGAGGCCTATCCAATATACCATCTTTATAAGGGCCAATATCCCGATTGAACCTGTCTTTCTGAATGTATTGTATACCTTTTTCCCCTCTAAGCGTGTCTTCATAGGTCTTTTCAACTCCCGTACGTCCTTTTAGCTCTCCTTGCACATAATATGGGTTTTGGGCAAGATCAAGTTCATTAACCTCACTAATATACCCAAGTACATTTGCCGCACTTTTGGTGTCGTAATAGCGTAATGACCTTTTTTGGATATAAAAACCTTCAAAATGGCGCATTTTTTCTTGTAGCTTGGCATAATCTTCCTTAGAAAGTTGAGGTACCAATACTGAAGGTAATCTAGGGGAATATACCCTGGCCTTTTTAAGCCTTTTAATTAAAGTTTCTTTATCTAATCCAATTAATTTACAAAACTCTAATGTATCTAAAGGCTTTACCTCCCTTGGAATAACCATGACATCATATGCCGGATCATTGCCAACAAGAAGTTTGCCATTACGGTCGTAGATATACCCTCTTTCAGGATAGTCATAGATAGGCTTAATTGCCGGGTCCTCGAGTAAATTATCCGTAGAAAAACTGAATATCTGCAGATATGATAATCTGCCAATAAAAGTTATTCCTATAATCAGGATGATAGATGATAAAAGAATCTTTTTCATCGAAGATGAAATTAAATTTTAGGAAATTAATCCTGGAATTGAAATACTATTTAAAAAACGTCTTGCCTTTTCTTATTTCTTTATAAAGGTAATTAAACATTGAATTAATTGTAACCTTATTCCTTATTAACACTAAACAATGAACCAAATAAAAGACATAAAATAAGCGAGGCAGAACCAATGGCCAAAACTTTTTTAACGATTAACAACAAATTGGCAAAGCTAAAAATCTCTAATGAAAAGTAAACCAAATGGTGCACTAATATTAATAACGCTAAAAATGTAAATTGTTGTGCCCTAGTGGTGTTGCTTAACTTAAAACTTTGGAATTCATAATTAATCCCGAAAACAAATCGCATAATGACCGGGCGTAAATATGCAATTGTAATGGTTGCTGCGGAATGCAGTGCCATTGTATCTGAAAAAAAATCGATTGATAGCCCTAATAAAAAACTTAATCCTATAAAAGCAGCTCTATTTTCCTTGATCGGATACCAGTACAAAAACAGAATATAGACCATCGGATTTATGAATCCGAAAAAGTTGAGTCTATTAAAAACCAAAACCTGTACTAAAACAAGGAGTATGAAACGGATGATATTTATGAAAAAACTGCTAGTCATTGGTGGTTTCTTCTTCCAGATCCAAAACTTCTTTTCGGTCTAAATTATTAATTATATATACGTTTTTAATATTGGTCATATCATTAAAAAGGTCAATATCAATACGGTAAAAACTATTTGAAATATCAAGATCGAATTTTTTTATTGTCCCAATGGGGATATTCTCAGGGAAAATACTACTCATTGCCCCGGTGACTATAGTATCGCCAATGGTAAGGGGTACTAATCTAGGAATATCAATCAATTGAACGGCATCATAGTTTCTGCCGTCCCAAATCAAAGAACCAAAATGATTGGTATTCTTGATTTTGGCATTGATGTTTGAATTTTCGTTGAGAATACTCTGAACCGTGGCGAACTTGTTAGAGGTGTTTTCTACTATTCCCAAAACACCCAAGTCGGTAATAACCCCCATATCCTGTTTAACACTGTCCTTCTTACCACGATTAATAGTAATATAATTCCTGTTGTCAGCGTAGCTGTTCTTAATTACTTGGCCAGTAACAATGGTGTACTTTATACTGGCCGTGTCAATATTAATGGTTGCCGACGATTCAAGATTAAACAATTGATCCCTCAATCTTTTATTATCCTGAAGCAGCTTTTCATTTTCCTCATCCAAATCAAAATATGTGGTAATGCCATGGAAAACACCATAGATATTACCAGCTATCCAATTTGATGAGTTAAAGAAACTTGATTGGTGATAAGAATGTGACTGTATGGTGAATGCCAGAGATATGATTAATAAAAAGATATAAAGCAGGAAGTTTTTATATCGAATTATAAAGTTGATAATCTGCTGCATTCACTTCATTTGTTTTGTTAAGCCGGTAAGAAGCCCTCTTGATTTCAAGAAGGTATACCGTGCCTATTAAACTTAATTATGCTGACTCCCCTTATTTGATTAAAATACTCTTGTAGCGTTCTAGGTTTTTCAGTGCAATACCAGTGCCTCTTACTACGGCACGTAATGGATCTTCAGCAATATAAACCGGTAAATCAGTTTTTTGGGAAAGTCTTCT
>JABDKZ010000028.1 GCA_013001935.1 Maribacter sp. | reverse complement strand
AAACAGTGCAGTGGTGCCTTCTCGCATAGCGAAGTAAGTTCAGCGTTCTTTCTGGAAAAGCCCGAGCACGTTTTACAAATAAAAAGGTGCAATCCCAATCTTATTTTTTCTATAAAACTCGCTTCTTTATATTGTTTTTTGTGGCAGATTAAAACTGCCTCATCACACGACATCATATTGAAAACCAATTTTGATTCAGGCAACTCATCAAGGCCGTTCTTGACCTATGTATCATTACCCAAAGATTAGACGGATTTATTCCAAGTTCTTTACAAATATCTTCAGTATTCATGCCCCGAATAGTCTTCATTGTAAAGACCAGTGATTGTTTTTTAGGTAGTTTTGAGATGCAATCCTGTATAGCCAAACCTAATTCCTCATTTTCAATTTCGTCATTTTCAAGTATGCTAAGGGGGTCGGCTACTTGCTCCTCAAGCCAGTCACCTTCTGCATCGTTGTGTGAACTATAGTTCATGCGAACTTCTGCTTTGCCTTTTTTAGAGTTTATCTTTCTATAATAATCCACGACCTTTCTTTTAAGAATGGCTATTAGCCAAGTACGTTCGGCAGCCGTACCTTTAAAGTTCTTAGCTGATTTTAATCCTGCAAAAAAAGTTTCCTGCACCAAATCTTTTGCTAGTTCACTATCGCTCACACGGGATATTGCGAAGTTATAAAGGTAGTCAGCGTATTTATCTACCCATTTTTCTGGATGTAATTGGTGTACCTTCATCAATTTTTTTGTTCCATTCAAAAGTAGTGGATTTTTTTTTTAGTAATAATGTTTAATTTTAAACAAAGACTTTGATTATGAATAAATATATTTTTCTCCCTATTCTTTTGCTATTTGTTGTTGGGTGCTCTCAAATAAAAGGAAAAAAAATCACAGAGGTTTCACAAAGTGAACTTGATACTGTTGTTCTTGTGGATGTAAGAACCCCTAAGGAATTTAATGCGGGACATTTGGAAAATGCATTGAACATTGATTGGTATAATGATAGTTTCACCAAGGAATTTGAAAAAATTGATAAGAACAAAACCATTTACCTCTATTGCAGAAGCGGCAAGCGCAGTGCGGATGCTACCAACTATTTAGATTCCCTTGGGTACAAGAAGGTTGTTAATCTTGAGGGGGGGTATTTGGCTTGGGTAGAGAAAAACCCCAATTAATTACTTTTTAGTAAACCTGCACGCTCCAATAAGGCTTCTACTTTTGGTTCCGCACCTCGGAATCTCTTGTACAGGATCATGGGTTTTTCCGTTCCTCCTTTTGATAATACATTTTCCTTGAATTTCGTCGCCACCTCTTTATTGAATATCCCTTTTTCCTTAAAATAGGCAAAAGCATCGGCATCTAGGACTTCAGCCCATTTATAGCTATAATAGCCTGAGGAATAACCGCCTTGGAAGATATGCGAGAAAGAAGTGCTCATACAGGTTTCTTCAGTATCAGGATATAACTGTGTGCCATCAAAGGCTCTTTTCTCATGTAATTTTACATCCTTGATATCAGATGGATCGGCCCCGTGCCAGGACATGTCCAAAAGGCCGAAACTTAATTGTCTAAGGGTAGCCATCCCCTCTTGAAAGGTTGCGGATTCCTTGATTTTTTGTACTAAGTCCATCGGGATGACTTCACCGGTTTCATAATGGGTTGCAAATAGTTCTAGGGCCTCTTTTTCATAGCACCAGTTCTCCATTACTTGGCTAGGTAACTCCACAAAATCCCAATAGACTGATGTGCCTGATAGGCTTGGGTAAGTCGTATTGGCAAGCATTCCGTGCAAACCATGTCCAAATTCATGAAATAAGGTGGTGACTTCATTAAAAGTAAGTAAAGAAGGCTTACTTGGCGTTGACCTTGTAAAATTGCAGACATTGGAAATGTGGGGCCGAACATTCTCACCATTTTCTACATACTGCGATTTATAGGAGGTCATCCAAGCGCCTCCACGTTTACCCTCCCTCGGATGAAAATCTGCATAAAAAAGCGAAATATGGTTTCCGCTTGAATCGTGGACTTGATATGTTTTGACTTCCTCGTGATAGATTTCAATATCAAATACCTCTTCGAACCTAAGACCGAACAACTTTTCTGCAACCTCGAAAACACCCTGGATTACTTGCTCCAATTTAAAATAAGGCTTTAATTTTTCATCATCCAGCTCAAATAATTTCTGTTTTAATTTTTCCGAATAATAGGCCCCGTCCCATTTATGCAATTGGTCAATACCATCTAACTGCTTAGCGAAATCTTCCAATTGCTTGAATTCCTTCTCGGCAGCAGGTTTGGCTTTTTCCAATAACTCATTTAAGAATTTATGAACTTTTTCGGGAGTCTCGGCCATGCGCTCTTCCAATACAAAATGGGCATGCGTATCGTACCCTAAAAGAACGGCTCTATCATGGCGTAATTTGGCAATTTGAAGTATGTTTTCTTGATTGTCGAGGTCATCGCTATGAAAACCTTTACTGCCAAAGGCCAATGACAGTTCTTTGCGAAGTTC
>JABDKZ010000496.1 GCA_013001935.1 Maribacter sp. | reverse complement strand
ACTTCCCCATCAATAATTGGTTCTTCGGTAATTGCAACTGCTTTGGCAACGGGCCTTTTATTAGGGCTTGATGAATAATCCTGTGCAGCGGAAATAATGGGGATTATGCACAGAAGTGCCCATATTTGCGTTGATTTCATTCGGTTGGGTTGGTAATAATTCTTAAAACCAAGGGCAACATAGAAGGTTACCCTTAGCAATTAACAATTCAAAATATTTCGTTTTTAATTACGTTAGTTTATGTTATGCCTAATGGTAAAAAGACGGTCTCTTTTCATTGGCATTACAGACATTTTATTGACGATTTTATCAATGGCGTGCACTGCGCTTCTTATGCATAATCCTCATTCTCTTCTCAACCAAATTCTTGCGAATCGTAACCAATTCTGAAATGTCTTCTCCGGAAATCAAGATCGCATCTTAAGTGTTGATCTTTGTGCGTAAACGATTTACCATTGTTTCTAAAAGCTCTTGAAATATATCAGGATCCACATTCCTTCAATTGACTCTCCACCCTTTGTCTAAGTTAGCCAGCTTTGCCGTCAATTCACTATGATAATAGCAGCAAGTTATATATTTCTACCTTAAAAGGTTGTAAAAAAGATGATAAATTAGGGTCGGTATTTGTAAATAATACAAGGGTATTACTGAAAAACACTATATTTAGAGGTCTTTATAAGAATGTGTTTCCTTCTTTTGAACTAGGGATAAAAATCAAATCACAATATCATTATAAAAGCAGTTCGAATATGAAAAAAATCAATCCTTTCCTGTTAGTATTTAGTTTTTTCTTTCTGACCCTTTCTTTGCTTCCAGCATATGCACAATCAGCACGGACATCTTTTGCAAATGAAGGTGTATCGGTCGAACGATTGGCACGATATGATGCTTTTTTAAAGCAAGAAATAAAAGAGGGGCGAATTGCAGGTGCCTTAACTTTAGTTTCCCGTAATGGTAAAATTGTACATAATACGGCGTTTGGTTATGGCAGTCTTTCGGAAAAGAAAGCAATGCAGAAAGATGGTATTTTTCATTTGATGTCAATGACCAAACCTATTGTCACTGCGGCATTTATGATGCTTTATGAGGAAGGATACTTTTTTTTAACCGACCCCGTATCAAAATATTTACCGCAATTCAAAGACCTAAAGGTTACTAAAGATGCCAATGCAGGTAAAGATGGGCCAACTGAACCTCTAAATAAGGAGATCACCATCGCACATCTTCTTTCGCATACGGCTGGCTTCTCTCATGGCCTTGGCGGAACCGAATTAGATAATGATATAGCAAAGGCCCTTTATTTTGAGCCCCAGGAGGATATTGAGAGTAGAGTAAACACCCTTGCAAGCCTGCCTTTGATAGGCCATCCGGGAGAGCAATGGTACTATAGTGCCTCACCTGATGTTTTAGCCTTATTGATTGAAAAATTTTCTGGGAAGACAGTTGCGGAATTTCTCCAAGAACGTATTTTCGATCCGCTGGAAATGAGCGATACCGGCTATAATATTTCTAAGAAAAACCAAAAAAGATGGGTGCCCGTTCATAATCTTAACAAAGAAGGTGAGCTAATAAATTCAGAGCAGCAATTACCCGTAGAAGGAAACAAAGTTTTCGGAGGCACCCACGGTCTTTTCTCTACTGCAGACGATTACATAAAGTTCTGTACTATGATGCTCAATAAAGGCAGCTACAAGGGTAAACTTTTACTTAGTCCAAAAACGATAGACCTTATGACCATGAATCAAACAGGAGATTTGAATCATGCTCCAGGACAAGGATTTGGCTTTGGTTTCGGGGTAACGGTAAATTTGGCCGATGCCAAAACATTGGGTTCCGTAGGGCAATATTACTGGAGTGGAGCTTATTGCACCTATTTCTTTATTGACCCCAAGGAAAAATTAATTTCAATATTAATGACTCAATTGCAACCCTATAGTGATTACTATAATCAGAAAATGAGGCAGTTTGTTTATCAAGCTCTTGTAGATTAACTATTTTAACTAGTGAATATTTCTTATTCTTATACCAACTAAATCATCAGCTTTATGAATGTATATTTATTCGAATTTATTGGAACCGCCATGTTATTACTTCTAGGTAATGGTGTTGTGGCCAATCTCGTCCTAAAAGACACTAAGGGGTCTAACTTAGGATGGGTCGGCATTTCCTTGGCTTGGGGAATTGCCGTTTTTTGCGGCGTATTTATAAGTGCCGATGTTTCTGGGGCCCATATAAACCCGGCGGTTACTCTTGGTTTGGCAATAGCGGGGAAATTTAGTTGGAATCTGGTGCCGGGATATTTCGTTGCTCAAATTTTAGGTGCTATGATGGGTAATCTCCTCGTATGGCTGACCTATAAAAAACAATATGACGCTACGACCGATCAATCGGCAATATTAGCAACCTTTTCTACATCACCCGCCATACGAAATTCGTTTTGGAACTTCGTAACCGAGGCAATAGGGACTTTTATCTTAGTGTTCGGGGTATTCTATATAGCCGGGGGAAGCATTGCCGATGAACCTATTTCTTTAGGATCATTAGATGCCCTGCCAGTGGCACTTTTGGTAATGGGAATAGGATTTAGTCTTGGAGGAGCAACAGGCTATGCCATTAATCCCGCCCGTGATTTGGGACCAAGGATCATGCACGCCCTTTTACCCATAAAAAATAAAGGAACCAGTGATTGGAAATATGCCTGGATTCCTATATTAGGGCCCATATTTGGAGCTGCAGTTGCTGCATTGGCCTTCATGGCAATAAATACGTGATTTTTATTTGGAATGGAATTTATTCATCATTCGCTTAATTGGTGCAAAGGAGAGATTTTTGAAGGTAAATTAAGTTTACTTTTTGGCTTGATTATCCTACTGGTAGGTCTCTCATATTTGAAATGGGGAACTACAGTTTACGGCAAGGCAATGATATGGCCACTTATAGCTGTTGCGGCATTGGCAATGGGTGTTGGTATTTATCTTGTAAGCACAAATTCTAAAAGGATTGTGGAATACCAAACACAATTTGCGAAAAATCCAACCGAATTTGTTCAATCAGAAAAGAGTCGTACCGAGAGTTTTATTAGTTGGTATCCCAATACCCAGAAGATTTTATTCGCTATTATGCTCGTAGGCATGCTAGGCATGGTATTTTCACGAGATGCGCTTATTAGGGCAGTCGGTATCGGATTAATGCTCTTGGCGCTTTACGGATTCGTTCTCGACCATTTCTCTGAAGAAAGAGCAGCGATATATCATAAAGGGATTATTGAACATTTAACAGAATATAAGTAGCATCAAAAATCAGGAATGAAATATATTATTGCAGTTTCCTATCTTTTTATTTTTATGGTGGGGTTTTCCCAAGATCCCGGCCGCTTTATAAATGAAGTCGAAAGCCTACAAAAAAAATATGATACCCTTTGGGATGCTTCAAAGAAGACCATTGTTTTTACGGGTAGCTCGAGTATTAGAACTTGGAATAATTTAAATACCCTTTTTCACGATCATGAGATTCTCAATACCGGCTTTGGTGGATCGCAGACCACGGACCTATTGGCCTACACGAATGAATTAATCCTTCGGTACAATCCGTATAAGGTTTTTATATATGAAGGTGACAATGATCTCGCAGCCCAAAAAAGACCCAAGGAAATTATTAATACAACCGTGGAAATTATTAAAAGGATCAAAGATAAAAATAAGGAAACACAAATAATCTTGATTTCCGCTAAGCCAAGTATTGTTCGGTGGTCTTTAAAGCGCAAATACAAAAACTTAAATCGTAAATTAAAGAAGCTTTGTAAAAAAGATGATCTGCTGCAGTTTGCCGATGTTTGGAAACCAATGCTTGACAAAAGAAAATTAAACCGGGCTATTTTTGAAGAGGACGGCTTGCACATGAATTCCAAAGGTTACGAAATTTGGTATACCGTAATTAAACCCTTTATAAATTAATATCAGTATTATGTTTAAATCAGTTGTAACAAGAGCATTAACCGTATTATATGTAGGTGCACTCCTTGTGGCCTGCCAAGTTGAGAAAAAGAAACGGATCAACTTCCCCCCAACGGATTTGGCCAAAGAAAATTTGATTCCCAAACCTTTAAAAGTGGTCCCTACGAACAAGGCATTCGGTTTGGACCGCTATACGGCTATTTACACTACCCAAGACACCCAGGGTTTTTCTGAAGTAGGGCAATTTTTAGCTGATAAGATTAAAACTAAATTAGATTTGGATGTGCCTGTAAACGCTGAAAGCGATGTGCCAATTGAGCGCATCATTTATATTAATAAAGCTGATAGTCTTGAACTTGATTCTCATGAAGCCTATCAACTGTATATCACCCAAGATTCGATACTCTTAAATTCAAGTACTGCCGAGGGTGCTTTTAGGGGCATACAGACTTTAAGACAATTAATTCCGGAAGAGAGTAATGATACCTTAGCAGAACAACGCATTTGGCCCATCCCTTCCGGTAAGATTTTCGATAACCCAAATTTCGGATTTAGAGGTTCAATGCTCGATGTCGCCCGGCACTTTTTCAGTGTTGAAGATGTAAAGAAATACATAGATTTATTATCGTATTACAAAATCAACGTATTGCATTTGCACTTGTCAGATGATCAAGGATGGCGCATTGAAATAAAATCATGGCCTAAATTAACCGAAATTGGTGGAAGCACAGAAGTCGGCGGCGAAGCTGGCGGGTTTTTTACGCAAGAAGATTATAAGGAAATCGTGGCCTATGCAGCGAAACATTATATGACCATTATTCCTGAAATTGATATGCCGGGACATACCAATGCAGCTTCGGTTTCCTATCCCTTTTTAAACGGAAATGGAAAAACCCCAAAACTTTATGAAGGCACAAGGGTTGGTTTTAGCACCTTCGATACCGCCAAAGATACGGTATATGCATTTATTGATGATGTCGTACGGGAGATTTCGGCAATAACTCCAGGTCCATATTTTCATATTGGAGGGGACGAGAGCCATGTCACCAAAAAGAAAGACTTCATTTACTTCGTAGAAAAAGTGGAGAAAATTGTTCAGAAACATGGTAAACGAATGATAGGTTGGGATGAAATTGCATCTGCGAATATTGATTCTACCTCTATTTCACAATACTGGTCAAGTGGTGATAATGCGCAAAAAGCTTTGAAAAAAGGAATGAAAGTAATTCTTTCACCTGCGAAAAAGACCTATTTGGATATGCAATATGATACACTTTCAAAGCACGGATTGCATTGGGCAGCATATATTCCTGTAGATTCAGCCTATGTCTGGACACCTGAGGAATATGAAGGTATTCCCATGGAGAGCATTTTAGGGGTAGAAGCACCACTATGGTCCGAAACGATCAGTAACATTGATGAATTGGAATACTTGGCATTTCCTCGGGTTATTGGCTATTCAGAATTGAGTTGGTCTATTAAGGAAAACCGTGATTGGGAGAATTTTAAAGTACGTTTGGCCAATCAGGCCCCCTATTTGGACCGTATGGATGTTAAATATTATGCATCACCACGCATCGATTGGAAAAAGAGTAAATACACCTATAAAGAGATACAAAAAGATTAACTAATCATTGCTTTCCAGTTCATATTGGGAATGCCTTAAATACCCTGTATTATGAAAAAAACAATACTACTTCTTATTTTATTCATTGGAATGGTTTCTTTTGCCCAAAAAGAAAAAGATACGATTCCCAAGGCAGAAATTTCGACAACCATGCAAAGTGTTACCATAAATGGTAATACCATATACCTCACCGCCCAGGCGGGTACTTTTGAGGTTCGTGATGAAAACAATGACCCAATTGCCTTAATGGGCCATACATTTTACTCTAAAGGAGGCGATAAACGTTCTTCCGGCTCACGTCAAAGACCTATCGTTTTCGCCTATAACGGTGGTCCTGGATCATCTTCATTTTGGTTGCATATGGGGGTTTTGGGACCTAAGCGAATCGTCGTCAATGACCCAAAATCAACTCCCGCAGCGCCTTATAGAATTACCAATAACAATTTTTCAATACTCGATGTTGCCGATTTGGTAATGATCGATCCTGTTGGCACAGGATTGAGCGTTCCTTTGGGCAAGGCAAAATTCAAGGATTTTTGGGGGGTTGATCAAGATATCAGAAGTCTTTCATTATTCATTACCCAATTTTTAATTGCCAAGGATAGAATGA
>JABDKZ010000490.1 GCA_013001935.1 Maribacter sp. | reverse complement strand
AGGATTGCATCTGGCCATTGTTGAGAAAGTACTTCCACTTTCCTGATTTCTTACCGTTGTTGAACTCACCTTGGCAAGAGATAAGGCCGTTCTTGAAGAACAGCTTAAAGGGTCCATTTTTAGGATTTCCGTATTCATCGAGACCAGGTATGTCTTTCATTGGGATTCTTTTTTATTGCGTACAACGTGTTAGAGCCTGCCTGCCGGCAGGCAGGTATGACTAGTGGCGCAACTGCGCACCATGAGATTACACAAAAATTTATTTAATTTCTAAAGTAATGAATTTTATGGATACCCGCCTGCAACTTTATTTTCAATTATTGAGGCGGGCAGGCCCGCCTGCCACCATTATTTTTCATATTGAGGCGGGCAGGCACGTTGTTAGAACCAGTATTTTTTAATCGACTGGATATATTATGAAGCTATCATGAACTTCTTTTGTTGGTGTATCTCCCAATTTTGTTAGAGCACTTGAAAGTTCTTTTAATGTTGGCACACTTAATGGAAGTTGGTGTTCTTTAGGCTGGTAAATCGTTCCCATTGGGTAATCAATTCCAGCTGCTTGAGTCATTTCAATGTGATTTCCAAGTATGGTTGAAATCTCATTATTGTCGGTAAAATTTACAAGTCGTTTAATACTCATTTTAAAAGCATTCCAATCTTTTACGTAAAGTCTTCCGGGATAAAAAGTGTCTCCAGTCAAGAGAATTTTCGTGGAAGTATCATAAACCGCAATTGAAGAAGCTTGATGTCCAGGAATCGGTATTATTTTCATTAATCGATTTCCTAATTCATAATCTACAATTTCTTCAGGCCAATTTGATATATTATAAAAGTTCTTTAAGTCTTCAACTTCCAGACTAATGACAGTTGTTTTTGGTTTCCCTTCAAACTGACCATCTGCTGCATAGTGGTCTCCATGCTTATGAGTATGCGCCACAATTAATTCCACTTCTCCGTTTTTTTCAGACCAATCGCTAATTATTTGTTTTACTGTTTTATAAAGAGGGAAGATGTCATCATCTTTCGTAGCTCCAGTATCCATCAATAATGCTTTGTCTTCTCCAAAAAACAAAAACATAAAAGGTGCTTCATAATTTGTGCATTTGTTTTGACGTAAAATCCAAGTATTACTATTGTACTTAACTATCTGAATTGGTGGGTCAACATTATCTTCACAGTTTTCAGAACCATGAATCCAATTTTGAGCATTTAGATCAACAGTTTCATCAATTGATGGTTTACAAGACCAAATAAAAATAAGTGCTGAAATTAATATTATAATTTTTGTTTTCATATGTTGGTTCAGGTTGGCTCTAAAGTGTTTGTATAAGATTAGTTGCGTGGTTTTAGCAACTAATTTAGCAAATACAAACCGAATAGAAAATCCGCAAGACACGAGCACGAAGTGCGAACTGGCGTTAGCAATTTTCGTAAGTTGGCTTGCACTAAAAATTAATTTTATACGGTGTTGGTGGTAGTCTTTTTAAAAATCAATAAAAAGCATCTATCCATTTTATTGTATCAGACCAGCCTGGAAAAGCGCGCATTTGAATAAGGAAAATCAACACCCATGGCAAAAGCTGTGAATATGCCCCCTATAATTGCAGATACAATAGTCTCCCATCCAACATCAGGTGATATTTCAACAAATTCAACATGAATTAAGGTCATGATAATACCTATAAGAACTGATAAGATTGCCGTCCATTGATATAATCTTAATCCTTTTATGATGGGCGTTTGCACCTCACCCCTATACGCTTCTTCTACGAAGCGACCTATACCGGTTAAAATTAAATAAAGACCAAAAATAAATGGTGATGAAAAATTATTAACCCAAAGGGCTAATAAAACAAAGCCCGCTAAAAAAAGCCACAACATAGCATATAGGGGTGTTGGATGAAGTAATTCGCCTTTTAAATGTGAAATTCCACAAACGCGAGAACGATGGTGAAAATACCTAATACCAATGTCTGGGTTATCAACTTTGCCGCCATGGCAACAACCGTTTACCAAACAGCGAAAACGACCAATACCTTGTACCCAAGGCATAACTACTGAGATAACACCTATAATTACCCATACATTGTAACCCATGGCCCATACAGCGAGGCTAGCAAAACCAATACCTACCAAAGCACCATAATAGCCATAGGGCCTTTTCAATTTTTCAGATCCTTCAATAATTTGTGCCCAAAGTGCTGAAAACACAATAACAACGAAAGCAAAAATTAGAATGGCCCAGGCATAAGCGTCACCGACTAATATTCCCGCGAGTAAAATACCCAGAAAAGTGCCAAAACCAACATAGAAGCCATGATTGATTACTCTTACTTTACCAAATACCCATTCTTGCCATGAATTAGCAATCTTTTCGGAACTATTTTTTAAAAAGATCCAGATGTGAAAATAATAAGCTGCAAGCAAGAATATAATAATGGAACTGCTTAAATGTACCAGTGCAGAACGACTGAAGGTTAATTGTATCAGCATAATTGCTAAAGCTACTATACCAAATAAAATAGCTAAGCTTTTCGATTGCTTAAAAATAGATTTGACCGAAAGCAAAATTAAAAAGATGGGAACCATATATACAAATGTCTGCTTATCCGAAAGATATTGCGCACCTAAGGCCGGATAGAGCAAGGCCGTAAAAGTAGAAAAACCGACAGCAATAAGGCTTGTAAGCGCCCAGGCACGCAGGTGATCTTTTCTCTTAATGGTAAAAGGTGTAAGAAGTATAAATAGTGCTGGTAATAAGTTCAAAAATTGATCTTCAAAAGGAAATGGTAATGCCAAGGGTTTTCCAAAAATTGGAGCTGTTTGTCCAACCAATTTTATAATGATAAAATTACTAAGTAATAAAGTTGCTCCAACCGAGCACAAAGAAACGAGTCGTTCCCTTAAACCAGAAGTGGTCTTTATATTTGCCGGCAGATCTAAAATGGTTTTAATTGACTCATTCGGAAATCTTTTTTTAAGGTCTATGCCTTCATAGCCTAATATAAGTGCAATCATGGCAAGGATGGTAATGGGTGTTACCAACCAAAGACCACTTGCAGATTCGGTAAGGACAAAATATCCTGTTAACAAAATGGCGAATCCCAAATATATTGGGTGTCTAACAATCATGTAGGGCCCATTTGTCACAAATCTTCTTGGGGGATAAGCATTCATTGGCAATCCTTTACCATATTTTTTTAAATAAAACATTGCCCAGGCCATGAGTAAAACACCAAAAATTATGAGAATCCAACCGGCGAGATTTGACTCAATAACAGCGAGGTTTATAAGGCCTTCAGTATTGGTTGCCCATAACCATAAGAATACGGGAACAAGAATGAGAAAGACGATGGCATATAATGTTTTGTTGGTTTGAGTTAATATTTTATTCATTTTGTTCGCATTTTATAGAAAAAGATGAGCATTGAAAAAAGTAAAAATATTGATCCGTATAATATGCCATAAACAGTGGCTGAAGAAGATGAATAATCTGTTACTGCCGTAATGATGGCAGTTTGAGATGGAAAATAGGCGGGGAGAAATTTTATGATAATCTGGTTTTGTGCCTCGGCATAAAATAGTGGATTCTGCACCCAGCCTACATATACTGCGATCATTGCGATCACCATAAACAGCGCCAGCAAAATTGAAACTAATAATTCTATGGGATGATCACCACAAATAATGAGTCTGCGGCTTACTATTTTATTTTTTTGAATAAGATTGAGTGCTAGAAATGAAACTAGAAACCCAGAGGAGGTAACCGCAAAAAAAATTAAAAAAATACCCTTTCCGCTAATATCTATGAAAACATCATCACCTACTGAGGCAAGTTGGAATGGAAGCATCCTATTTGATGTAGTAAACTCTATTATTGATAAAAAAAATGCCGGGATGATCACGATTAAAATAATTACGATTTTTTTACGAAAAAGCATTCTTAAAATCATCGATCTTGTGCATTAAAATTTACCCATTCATGTATAGCCATACCTTGCGAAACTGTATGCCCGTTGTGTTGAAATTCACCTTTACTTAACCACTTATGATTGGAAGCCATTAAAAATTTCGCAGGCATAAATTGATCGAATCCGGGCAGGTAATGCAAAAGTTTCTCTACCACATGAAATATTTTTTTTTCAGATTCTAATTCTATACCCCGATCGAGCTTCAGAAAAATCTTCTTTTCTTGTAATGAAATGTGATCATCTTCAATACTGGCATTTATGAGTTTTTCACCATTAAGCCATAACCATTGCTGTTTGTTTTCTTTTCGCAGTTCAATCCAAACCATAGTATCATTAGCTGATTGAAATCTTCCCCAACGAAGATTATTCATTGGGATATGCCAGGGAAAGGTAGTGAGTATCAGTTGCTCGACGTAGCCATTACCTTCTATGATTTTATCGTTTATTTTGAGTTTTACCCTGGAAGCAGGCTGAAAACAGTTCCAGTCCAGATAACCATCATCCCCATCAAATATACGAGCCTGCAGGGGTTTGGTTAAGGATTGCCAGGTCCCGTAAACTTTAAATTTATCATCATGCCAGGTGATCAATTTATCTTTTTTTTCAGGAAGTTTCACATGTCGAAATCGCGATCTTACAGTTACTCCGTTATCGGCATCGTAGCGTATCCAACTCACATAATGAACCCCGATACCTTTAAAGGATAATGTTGCCGCATAAAAAATCATAGTCTCACCGTTGTTTCCTATAAAATCAAGAAACCATTTATTTAGATGAAAATTAGATCTTTCCATTTGTTATTAAATGTTTTGGGCCTCTGAAATAAATTTTTTAAAAACTTTCTTTGCTGGAATTTCATAGACCAGTAAAAAGGTCCATCTTTCTAATAAAGAAAAATTACCTTCAGGTAGTTTTTGATGGTGGTCTTTAAGTAGTTCCAGGCCATCTTTGGCGCGTTGACAAATCCAATTTCTTATTTTCAAAGAAGAAGAATCATTAAGGTCTTCCAATAAAATGTCAAATTGCTTACAATCTTCTTGAGAAATGTTCACATAACCCGCAGCCAGATCAGTTTCGATATCCTCTATATCATATTGGTAC
>JABDKZ010000469.1 GCA_013001935.1 Maribacter sp. | reverse complement strand
TTGCTTTTAGGGTACTCTATTTTGGCAATATTTTCCAGCAAACGCTCCATTACATATTCTTCGTTGTAGACGGGAAGTTGTATGGTGACAAAGGGAATTTCCTTTGGATCTAAAAGATTGAATTTGGGCGCGACCTGGTTTTGCCATTTGTTGCCCAAATAATTGACCAATAGGTTCAATTGCGCCAGACTGTAAAAAAATATCAACAACAGTGCTACACTGTAAATGGCAATGATTAAATAAGAAATTGTAAGTCCCATATTATTTGATACTGTATTTAAAAATCCAACCTAGAATTTTAATGCCCGCAAATATACTACCTTTTACTGTACCTGACACTTTTGAAATACCAATTCTTTTTTTGTAACGTACTGGTACTTCGGTATATGTCAGTTTCTTTTTGAGTGCCTTTAGCTGCATTTCCACTGTCCAACCATAGGTCTTGTCCTCCATTTCCAATGTTAACAACTTATCATATTTTATAGCTCTAAACGGGCCTAAGTCAGTAAATGTTGCCCTAAATAACACTTTCATTAAAAAAGTGGCCAACCAATTACCGAAGATTTGTTGGGGGGTCATACTTCCTTTTTCTCTTTTCTCTTTTACTCGGGCCCCGATTACAAAATCAATGTCCTGGTCTATAATGGGTTCAACAATTCTATGCAAATCCTCAGGATAGTCAGAATAGTCCCCATCAATAAATACGATGATATCTGGTGTTTTGGATTGTTGCTCAATATACCGTATCCCGCAAAGACATGCATACCCATATCCCATTTTCTTCTCTGATAGTACCGTAGCACCGGCATTTTCAGCAATTTGGGCTGTCTCATCTGATGAATTGTTATTGACAACGACTATCTCGGAAACCGTATCCGGAATTTCGTGGATTACTTTGGCAATGGAACCTGCTTCATTGAATGCAGGGATAATAACCTTAATATGCGTCATTATTTTAAATCCGATAGTTTGTTTTCTCGCCGAAAATCAACAAAATTGAACCATTCCTTGATTTTTTCCCCATTATGATATTTTTCTGCTGAGACCAGTTCTTCGTTTTCATATTTAAGACAATACCCATTTTTCTTGCCATTATTTAGTTGACATTTATGGTTTATTCTTCCTTTGGTATCATAAAACAACCACCAGCTTGTCATTCTTCCGGCTAAATACTTGCCTTCTTTTATTCTAACCCTGTTCGGGCCGTAAAAATACCAATACTTTTCTCTTCTATTGTATTTATAATGACCTTGTTCTGAAGTAATGCCATTCTCGTGGTAGAATTTCCAGTATCCAGTTTTCTTTCCATCTATTAACCAACCTTCCGATTTTGGTTTTCCTGATGCATAGAAATCCTTGAAATACTTTGAATCGCTATCAAAACCACTTCCAGTGCTAAGAATGAATAAGAAAGATATAAGTAAGTTACTGGTCATTTTTATTTCTTATTAACCAATTCCATTAAATCAACATCATTACCTAACAATACTTGGGTGGGATTGATACGTCCTTTTTCAGGACCATTTTCCAATTTTAAGACCCCTCGAGGACAAACCGCGGAACAAATGCCACAGCCAACGCAACTTGATCGTACAATGTTTTCACCTTTTTGGGCATATGCCCTAACATCAATACCTTGCTCACAATAGGTAGAACAGTTACCACACGAAATGCATTGCCCTCCATTTGTGGTAATTCTAAAACGGGATTTAAAACGTTGCACAAATCCTAAATACGCAGCCAACGGGCAACCAAACCTACACCACACCCTATTGCCGAAAATCGGATAGAATCCGGTACCAATGACACCTGCAAAGAAAGCGCCTATCAATAGACTATAACTATTTTGTACAGTTTGTGTTTTTATGCCCAAAACAGTACCCGATTCTGCGAAGAAACTATACAATGTCAATGCTGTCATTACCAATGCAAAAAGTAAAACGCCGTGAACGAGCCAGCGTTCAACCCTCCATGAAAAAAGCGACTTACTCGAGTGCTGCCTATATGGGTCGCCCAAAGTTTCCGCCAGGCCACCACAGCCGCATACCCAGGAACAATACCATCTTTTTCCGAAAAAGTAGACCATCACGGGAACGATAATCAGTGTCAAGAGAATGCCCCAAACAAGTATGAATAATCCAATTCCACCACTAGCCATTAATTCCTTAAGGTTCCAGCTAAAAAAGAAATCATAATCCAATGGGAAGGCATTCTTGAAATCATAATACGGCATTTGCAATCGCACCATGATTTCTGGGATTAGGAAAGCAAATACGATTTGAAAGAACAAAACCGAAGTTGTGCGTACCATTTGGTATATATTATGCCGGTATTTTATATACATACGAACGGCCATAACGGTCATGACCACACAATACATGAAACCGTACACAAACCAATGCCCTGCAGGGTTCCCACTTAAACTTTCACTTATGGGATCAAGTAAGTATGTCCAATTCACCGCATATTCTGATCGGAAATAAAGAATTAAATAAAAGCAGACCAGGAAAATAAATACGAACCACGCTATCCAACCTCTATTAGTTGCATTTTCATGGTAAATACCATTGTTTTTGATTCCTTTTGCACCGAGCAATTTTAGGTTTGGAATTATGAACATCAATGCTCCAATTATTCCTAGGCCAAAGGTCAAAAACCACATTATACCTTTATTGTTCGGTATAAACCCAATACCAGCCTTCTTTCCTATATAAGCTGCCATATCATGAGGCGCAGTATAAATGACCTTGTTGTATTCCTTTTTACTTCGATGTTCTTGGTTTGAAGATTCTAAGGCTGAAGTTATTTTTGGCGAGAACGAAAGCATGCCTTGGAATTCGATACCCACTATATTTTTTTGCAACTCTTCAATGAAAATTTCACTCTTTATGCCTTTTTCAGAAATAACTTGATCCAGTATATCTTGATTAACCTCAAACTTGCCGATGAAAATGAGCGCGGTGAAAATTCCCAAGCCTAGAATAAAAATGATAAGGCCACTGTTCTTTATTGATTTCATAGTATCTTAGGCTGTTTTAAAAATTCGCTTCCAACTTTTCTTTTTTGGAACAATTTTAGTTCCTAATTCAGCATTGAATGCTGATACTATTTCCGTCTCATATTGGGCATAAAACTCTGGG
>JABDKZ010000433.1 GCA_013001935.1 Maribacter sp. | reverse complement strand
CACAATATTTGACGGAAGTTGAAATTTCCTTGACCCAAGAATTCGTGCATTGTTTTGGCGGACCGGATGCCGCCCATACATCTTTTAGTAATGTGCAAAAAGCGATTAACTATGCGATGACTTCCATTTTATCAACAGGGGGAATCCGGGGTGGAAAATCTTCGGTTGATAAATTTCAACCGCGTAGTTTTAATATGGGTATTTCCAAAGAGGCTTTTGAAAAAGTGGGAGGATATGGTAAGATTCATCCTGGAGAGGACCCCGATTTAACTATTCGTATATGGAACAAAGGATATGATACCAAACTGATTCCCGAGGCGTTCGTATATCACAAGCGTCGCATAGACTGGAATAAATTCTTCACTCAAGTGAACAAGTTTGGAATGGTAAGGCCCATATTAAATAAATGGCATCCTGGTACTGCGAAAATTACCTACTGGTTCCCGGCCATATTCTGCCTTGGTTTTATAACGGCATTAATTTTGTTGAGCTTAAAAATTGTCTTACCTCTAGTCTTGTATGTCATTTATTTTGGATTGGTATTCCTCGATTCATGGGTGAAAAACAAAAATCTATCGGTGGCTCTTCTATCAATAATCGCTATTTGCATTCAGTTTGTGGGATATGGTTTTGGTTTTTTAAAATCATCCTTTTGGATTAATTTTAGCAGTAAGAAACCTGAAACGTTGTTTCCTAAATTATTTTTCAATTAGATAAGTAATAAAGTGATATTAAAAATCAAGAACATATTAAAAAGGAGGAAGGCTAAAATGTTTTTGATGTTCCTGGTATGCTCAGGTTTAATATGGTTCATTAATAATCTCTCTGAATCATATATCAACAATGCTACTTTTGAATTCAAATTCATTAATATTCCGGACAGTTTGCTACTTACCAAAGCTTCAAAGGAAGAAGTGGATGTAAAAGTTCAGGCGAACGGATTTCAGTTTCTGGGATTTAATTTGAAGAATAAGGAAGTGAAAATAGACTTGTCTTCCGCCAGTCAAAAAGACGGCAGGTATTTTATCGCACAAAGTATATATCGAAAGCAAATAGATAAGCAATTACGTTCAATGACCTTGATTGAAATAGATAAGGACACTTTGTTTTTTGAATTCACCCAAGTGGGAACCAAAAAGGTACCCGTCACATCTCGTGTGGGTATTGAGCTTTCACAGAATTTTATTTTGGATGGTCCTTTAAAAATTAAACCGGCCATGGTCACCATTAGGGGCCCTAAAACAAGTATTGATACCATAAAAAGTGTGAATACCCTTAAAATGAGCTTTCCTGAGGAAACAACTAATTTCACCCATGAGGTTGAATTGTTTAAAAATCCTGAATTGGAAAATACGACCTATTCCCACAATACAGTATTCGTCTACGGGAAAGTAGCTCGTTTTTCTGAAAAATTGATTGATATTCCCATAAAGGTAGTCAATCTTCCTGCTGGTTATGAGATAAGGACTTTTCCCGATGCAGCCGCTGTAATCTGTAGGGCAAAATTGGATAATTTGAAAAACTTGGATAGTACCGGTTTTGAAGTAGTGGCAGATTACAATTCAGTAACAGATAATACTTCTAAAATCATTACGCTTGAATTGCTAAAATGGCCAGAAAGTCTACATAGCGCGAGTTTAAATGAAAATCAAGTCGAATTTATATTAAAGCGGCAATGATGATTGTAGGATTAACCGGAGGTATAGGAAGCGGAAAAAGTACGGTTGCTAAAATGTTCAAGAAACTTGGTGTTCCGGTATATAATTCTGACAAGAAAGCCAAGCGTTTAATGAAAAACTCCAAAAAATTAAGAGCATCAATAAAAGCATTACTTGGTGAGGAGGCTTACGACGGTAAAAATTTGAACAAGGCATATATTGCAGAGAAAATATTTTGGGACAAATCTTTAATGAACCAATTGAATGGTATTGTTCATCCGGCAGTTCGTAAGGACTTTACAGCTTGGGCCAAAAAACAAGAAGCCGCCTATGTAATCCAAGAAGTGGCTATATTATTTGAAAATGGCCTACACGAATTCTACGATAAAATTATTTTAGTGACAGCCCCCGAGCGAGTGCGCCTAAAAAGAGTTTTGGAACGGGATGGGGCTTCTACATCAGATATTCTGGCTCGCATGGGCAACCAATGGCCCGATGCAAGAAAAATGGAAATGTCAGACTACGTAATCGAAAACCTACTTTTGGAAGATACTGTCCTTAAAGTAGCGGAAATTCACAAGCTTCTTCTTAATCATAGCGAGGGCTGAGCCATTTTAACATTTTTGTTAAGGTTAGGTTAAACGTACAAATTGTAGTTGTTAAATCTTTAATTTTGCCGGTAGATGAATAAGAGGTTGTTTGTTCTTTTGGTCATTCTGATGAGCCTCTCACTTATAGGGATCATCTTTGTTCAAGGCTATTGGATAAAAACATCCGTAGAAGATAAAGAAGAACAATTTTCGAATAGTGTCTCGATCGTACTTGATAAGGTTACTGACAAAATAACCAGACGCGAACGAAATGATTATTTTGATCGCTATGTAAATATTAAAGATAGCGTTGGGGATTTAAAGAGTGCTAATTTAAAAAACTTCTTTTTCATTGATCAAGATATTAACTCTGATGAGATACATTTTTATTCCCATGGTATTTTGGAAGAGGAATATAATATTGCATCAACGTTCTTTGACAGTGGTAGTGGTGATGACACTACGACCATAAAAAATTATACGAGTAAGCGATTTAAGGCAACTTTCAAGGAAGACTTAGGTTTTGATGGTCGCCAGAGCAGATTTACGCCTATCGAAAAAGTTGAAAAAATTGGAGGATTATCCTCAATGGAGATTTCGGCGTTTGAAGATATGTTCAGTGAATTCGCCAAGCGGGTTCCCATACATGAAAGAGTCTCAAAACAAGAAATTGAATTGTTGTTAGAGCGGGAGTTGAACAATCGTAATATCAATACAGCGTATGAATACGGTATCTCCAGCAAGGGGTTGCCAACTGCGGTAAAATCAAGAAAATATAGTTTTCGAAAATCAACGCCCTATAAATCGGCAATTTTCAAGGACGCAGAAGAAAATTCAAATTATACGTTGATGATTACTTTTCCTAAGAAAAAAACGTTTTTGATACGTTCAATTTTGGGAATGGCAGTCTTGTCACTTTTGTTCACCCTTGTTATCATCGTAGCTTACTCAAGTGCCATCTATCAATTGATCAAGCAAAAACAGATTTCTGAGATTAAATCAGATTTCATCAATAATATGACCCACGAATTCAAAACACCTATTGCCACGATTAATTTGGCCGTAGAAGCCATAAAGAATCCGCAAGTACTTGAAGATAAAGAGCGTGTTTTAAGATATCTTCAAATGATCAGGGATGAAAACAAACGCATGCATGCCCAAGTAGAGAATGTATTGCGTATCTCCAAGTTGGAAAAGAACCAATTGGACATAAGTAAGGACAGAGTTGATGTCCACGACATAATACAAGATGCAATTGCCCATGTTGAACTTATCGTTGCAGATAGTGGCGGTTATATTGAAACACATTTAAATGCTGCTAGAAAAGACGTTTTAGCCAATGAGATGCATTTTATTAATGTAATTGTGAACATACTTGATAATGCTATTAAATATTCTCCAGAAGCTCCGAAAATTGATATTTATACCGAGGAGGTGAAGAATAATATCATTATTGAAATAAGAGACCAAGGGGCAGGAATGAGTAAAGCAGTATTAAAAAGAGTTTTTGAAAAATTTTATAGGGAACATACAGGGGATATACATAATGTTAAGGGTCATGGTTTGGGCCTAGCTTACGTAAAACGAATAATAGAAGATCATCAAGGAGAGGTTTATGCTGAAAGTGAAAAAGACAAGGGAAGTACTTTCTACATAAAACTGCCTTTAATTTAATGAATTATGGAAACAATTAATAAGAAAATACTTTTAGTGGAAGATGACCCCAATTTTGGGATTGTTTTAAAAGACTATTTGTCAATGAACAACTTTGATGTAACATTGGCGAAGAATGGTATGGAAGGGTTTGAAAAGTTTAAAAAGGACAACTACGATGTTTGTATTTTGGATGTCATGATGCCTTACAAAGATGGATTTACCCTTGCCCGTGAGATTCGTGAAAAAAATGAAAATGTCCCAATTGTTTTTCTTACAGCCAAGACCATGAAAGAGGATGTCCTTAAAGGATACAAGGCAGGAGCGGATGATTATTTGAACAAACCTTTTGATTCTGAAGTTTTATTGATGAAACTTAAAGCGATTCTGCAAAGAAAAGCTTCAAGTACCTTGGCCGATAGTAAGAAATTTGAATTTCAAATTGGAGGATTTCATCTGAACTCCAAATTAAGGTTTTTGAAATATAAAGATGAGGAATCTATTAAACTCTCGCCCAAAGAGAATGAATTACTACGACTTTTAGCATTGCATGAAAATGATTTAATGCCACGTGAATTGGCATTGACCAAGATTTGGAGAGACGATAATTATTTTACTTCCCGTAGTATGGATGTTTATATTGCCAAATTGCGGAAATACTTGAAACGTGATGATACTGTAGAAATTTTGAATATTCACGGTGAAGGTTTCCGATTGGTCATTAAAACAGAATCTGAATAAGACGAACTGATACTAATTTGTAAAGCCCTGATCATTTGATCAGGGCTTTTTTTATTGGGTTTCCTCTATAATCCTTGTTACAATCCCGTCAGGTGAATGATGAATAGAAACTTCAATGGCATCTGATGGGGGCTCTAATGTTTCAAACTGGGATTTTAGTAATTCAATCGGCATATAGTGGTCTTTACGTCCTTGAAGCCGGGCATGAATTTCTTCAAATGTTCCTTTGAGGTAAACAAAAACCATTTGTCCTTCCAATGTACGCTTTAGTTGGCTCCTATAAGACTCCTTTAAAGCAGAACAGGCAATAACGGCACCTTTTTTCTTATGTTCCCTAGCAACTTTGTTCAACGTTCGTAACCAACCTTTGCGGTCCAGATCATTAAGGGGAAGCCCTTTGACCATTTTTTGAACATTGGCTTTGGGATGAAAATCATCCCCATCAAAATAAGGGACCTTCAGTCTAGTGGCCAACAGCTTTGCAATTGTTGATTTTCCGCATCCTGAAACTCCCATAATAATGTAAATCAAGGATTTATTCATTTTGTTTGGCCTTTATTTTTTCATCAATGGTTTTACACATAACTGTTATGTCCTCGTCATATTCAAACCAAATAAGCTTGTCATTTTTTCTATGCCAAGTTAATTGCCTTTTTGCAAATCGTCTTGTATTTTTCTTTATTTCAGAAATAGCAAAATCCAAATCCCAATGGCCATCCAAATAGTTGAAAAGTTCCTTGTAGCCTACGGTTTGCAATGCATTTAAGGCCCTATGGGGATGCAGTTTACCCGCTTCTTTCAAAAGCCCATCTTCAATCATTTGATCAACCCTTTGGTTTATGCGGTTATAGATAACCTGCCGTTCTGCTTTCAGGCCTATGGTAATGGTTTTAAAAGGTCGTATTGTATTCTTTTTATTTAGGAATGAAGAGTAGGGTTTACCACTTCCAATACATATCTCCAGAGCACGTATTAGCCTATGGGGATTTTCAATATCAATTTTGGCGAAGTGTTTTTCATCCAATTGTTTTAATTGTTTTTGAAGCTCAGTAATGCCTTTTTCTTTTAAGGTATTATTCAAATTTTTACGAATTTCCGGGTCAATATCAG
>JABDKZ010000415.1 GCA_013001935.1 Maribacter sp. | reverse complement strand
GTCTTGGTCGTATCCTTTGACTTTAAGATAACATAGGGCTTACCGACACGAATTCTTCGTACATCGAAAGTGTCTTTAAAATCCTGTGCGATTTTCGCGATTTTCGGGTACTCTACTTTGTTACTGAGCATTAATTCCCCAAAACTATCCCCATTCCTGACCGTATCATGCTGAACTGTAAAATCGTTAAGATTAAAGCCATAACGTTCAATAATTTGTGGTTCTTCATTCACTGCCAAGGTAGACACCACCTTTTCTCCTGAAGTATTGGCCTTATCATTCTTGCAGGAAACAAGAAAAGCCAAGATGATAAATATGCCCCAATATTTATTCATTATTCTATTTTTAATTTTTCTGGATTGAACATATGGTCTACCCATTGCTTTCCCCAGTCATTCAATTCTTCTTTGGTATATAATTCTGGGAAAAATACGATTTTTTGAAAACTCGGTGGCAGATATTTCTTCCAATTGGTACCTCCTGAGGCATCAAGCTGGCCTTTTTCTTTTCCCAAATATCTATGGGCAGAACCCAAATGCACGAGCGGCCAGTTTATATTCGCATTTATATCCAATTTCTTTAACGCGCTGATTAGCTCTTTATTATTTTTTTTCTTCTCAGATAACGCTAAGTATCTACTATAAATCGTGGAATTTTTTACCTGCTTGGCTATCCTTACCAATCTTGGTGTATACCTATACTCAAATTGTTTGAGTGTCAAGGTCTTTTCTCCAGTAGCAATATCAGTTGCCCCTTTTTTCCAATAGATACGTTCGTATAGCTCTTCAATGGCATCTTTTGATGAAAATTCTTGGCGTTCAGAATGGTGTACCAAATTCTCAAGGGGTGTTGCATATACCTCGATCATTCTATATTGAACAGACTGAAAACCACTAGCTGGCAGCAAGGCCATTCTGTATTTCAGGAACTGTTCGCGCTCCATACCTTTTATCATAATGCTGAAAGAAGATATCAGTGCTTCAAAATAACTATTAATTCGCCTTGCCTTTTCAATTAAAAAGTCAATATCCTGTGCCTTATGGTCAACAAATTGCTTTTGTTCATGTAAGATAAGCTTGAAATACAATTCGGTAATCTGGTGATACATGATGAAGATTTCCTCATCGGGGAAATACGTACGAGGTACTTGAAGGCTTAAAAGTGTATCTAAGTGAATATAATCCCAATAGGTGAGATAGCGTTGGTAGAGTAGTCCGTCTAAATAAGAGCTTAGATTTTGGCCAGAATCCTTATATTTTTCTTCTAGTTTTAATATTTGGGATTCAATCTGCTCTTTGTTTTCCATGCTATGGTCAATCCATTACTATTTTAAACTGATGTTTTAGTCCATTATAGCCATCTAAATCAGCCTTTATAGCACCTACGGCCAAATCGGCTTTAATACGAATAGGAATTCTATTTTTATCTTTGGAAACCCAAAGCGTTAGACTTTCCTGCTCTTTGAACACCCTTCCGGATTGCACTAATGGTCTAAACTTGTAACATTCAACCTTGCCATATTTGGTCTTGATGATCTCGTTCCCCAAGTACTTTAATTTGAAATTGAATATACCATCATTGTCATATAACAATTTCAAATTTATGGCCTCCCCTATAACCAAATCCTTCGGCTCATAATTATTCCTTAGGTAGTAAAAGGCTGAGATGAGATCTTGAATGCTATCCTGGAGTGTAAAATTAAGCTTTTTCTTGCTCCTTTTGTCATCGAGAACGGCTTTATCTTTTTCGTGGTCAAAATTAATTTCTATATCCTTTTTATAACCACCTTCATGAACTTTTCGAACAAATCGATAGGGCTTGCCATCCACTTTGCCAAAATAACTTTCATAGGTGTCATCTACCTTGAAGAATATACTGGCAAATCCTGTGGTCTTCCCTTTGCCCACCACATGATAAACGGGTATCCCATTTATGCTGTCTGACTTCACATGCAGGGTAGCATAACTGGCATTGAGCCATCCATAATGCATACGGAATTTTAACCACTCACCCGGTTCGAATACAGACTCTCCATTCTGTGCATTTAAGCCAAGTGATAGTACTAAAAATAATAATGTAACGTATCTTTTCATCCCTAAATCCTATGTAAAACTACTAAAAGCCTATTAATTTTATTGAATTCTTACATTTACATAAACAAATATTATTCCAAAGTATTGTGCAAAAAAAGCCCCGACAACTTTGTCAGGGCTTTTCCTAAATAACCAACCAAACTTTAAATTATGAAAAACCAATACTTAAAGTTGTAAGGGAACCACCCCTTACTTGAGCAAATTTAATACATACATCTGGTGCTGAAAACCCTTTTAACGTACTTTAACTAATACCTTAACAGATATTTATGCATGTTTTAATTAAAATTAGCAAATTGTTAAGAAAATCCTCCTTTTTATAGGGTGCCTCGGGATTCCTGTTCCCGTTCTATAGCTTCAAAAAGTGCCTTGAAATTTCCTTTACCAAAAGACTTTGCCCCTTTTCGTTGTATAATTTCAATGAACATAGTTGGTCTGTCTAAAATCGGTTTTGTGAAGATCTGTAGCAGATAACCTTCATCATCCCTATCAATAAGAATGCTAAGCTTTTTTAAGGGAGCAAGGTCCTCATCTATTTCGCCAACCCTATCCAATACATCATCATAATAAATCTCAGGAACTGTCAAAAACTCTACACCCCGGTCTCTTAGTGCCGTTACGGTCTCGATAATATTATCTGTGGCCATGGCCATATGCTGTACACCGGCCCCGTTATAGAATTCTATATATTCTTCTATCTGTGATTTTTTTCTTCCGTCCGCAGGTTCGTTTATTGGAAATTTGATTCTTCCGTTACCATTGCTCATTACCTTGCTCATCAAGGCGGTATACTCTGTTGAAATATCTTTATCATCAAAAGAGACCAATTGGGCAAAGCCCATTACCTCTTCGTAGAATTTACACCATTTATCCATTTCATTCCAACCAACATTGCCTACCATATGGTCTATGTATCTTAAACCAACATCAGGAGCCTTGTAATGTGGATTCCAAGGTACAAATCCGGGTAAAAATACACCATTGTATTTCGATCTTTCAACGAAAATGTGAACCGTTTCGCCATACGTATGAATGCCTGATAAGGTAACCTCGCCATTTTTATCTTTACTTTTTTGAGGTTCTAAATAACTTTGGGCGCCTCGTTTTGTGGTTTCATGATGACTTTTTGCGGCATCATCTACCCATAGGGCGATTACCTTAACGCCATCGCCATGGGCATCAATGTGTTTATTGATCTCACCTCCTGATTTTAATGGTGAGGTAAGGACCAGTTTAATCTTATCTTGCTGAACAACATAAGACACTTTATCTTTTAAACCGGTTTCAAGACCTGCATAGGCCAAAGGTTGAAAACCCCAGGCGGAAATATAATAGTGTGCAGCCTGTTTGGCATTACCCACATATAGCTCTACATGATCAGTCCCCAAAAGCGGTAAAAAATCTTCAGCTTCAGGGTTTTCTTTTGGTAATTGTAATGAAGTGTTATCTAGGGTAGACATAGTATGATGTTTTTAAATGAAATTTTACTTGAATAAAGGCTAGGATTATCAATTCCTGAAGGCAGGTTCTACAAGCGCTTTACCACATTGCTCTAAGGTGGGACGAAATTTCAATTCTTTGTTTAATCATATTACTTTACTCAATAGCAAATATCGCAAAAAAAAGTACTACATGAATACTAAGAAAATTAAAACCAATAGCCGAGACTAAAAAAGAAATTACTATTGCCTTCTGGCGACCACGAATACATAACTTGTAAGGGGCCCATAAAAGATTCTAGGCCGTACCCAATGCCATAGCCAGAATAATTGGGATCCGTGAACCATTCGCCAGTTCTAAAGATATCGTCATCAATATTGGCAATATTCGCAGAAAACATAATATGGTTTTTTGGTGCAATTTCC
Source organism: Maribacter sp. (assembly GCA_013001935.1). Lineage (GTDB taxonomy): Bacteria > Bacteroidota > Bacteroidia > Flavobacteriales > Flavobacteriaceae > Maribacter_A. Next base: position 1,113 of record JABDKZ010000415.1, on the reverse strand, counting down.
AAATCTAGACGACCATAGGCCTTTACGTAACTATTGCCGGGGAGTGCTAAAAAGTCATATCCAATAAAGGGTATGAAATTATTGATCAGGTTATTACCATAACCTCCCAAAACAAAATCGAAAGTTGTGACGCTAGATGTTCCCAGTTTAAAACCCCCTTCGGTTTCCAAGTTCAATGATAGATTCTCAAAAATGGGGAAAGCTCCACCCATTCGAGCTTTGGCAATCGAAAATTCTTTAAAATTGTCATTAAAATCAGAGGAGAGCACATAAAAATGCATATCGCCATCAAAATATAAACCTCTAGTAGGAAAATATTTGTCATCATAGGTATCTAATTTTAACTTCCCATAAAAACTGTAAAAGTTACTTTTTTCAAAATAAGTTCTCTTTTCATCGGAACTTGGCACCAATTGGGAATTTCCTTCCTCTAAACCTGCTAAGGTTCTTGTGCTGTATCTTAGGAATTTATGTTCGATCCCAAGACTAAAAGCAAATTCTTCTTGCCATACCGTTTGCATGTAAATTTGATTGGTAAAGTCGGAGATATCAATATTAATTGTGTTTAAATTTTCATTCGCCAAAACCTGAAAATTACTTTGAATTAACTTAAAATCAATCTCCTTTTTAAAATCATTGTATCTTGAATTAATGCCAAAACTCCAATAAAGCCCTTTATCAATGTAATATTGTAGATTGTAGCGAACATTATCGCCAAGTATAAAATCAATGGATGCCACGTCGTCATTGAAAAGAAAGTTCTTTCGTGTTACATTTATAATGGCAGCACTGTTATACAGATCATCATAGTGCGCTCCCAGTTTAAGAAACGTTTTATTATGGGTCTCATCTAACTTTAATATGAGATCTTCACTATCCCCATCAGTCAGAAGTTCGTACCTGATGGTTTCAAAATTACCCGTAGCCACTAAATTGCTAATCCCTTGTTGAAGTTTTTCAAAAGTTGTACTGTCCCCTAATTTAAATCGTAGCTTACCCTTAACATAGCCCCGTGAATAACTGTCGTTATCTCCTTTTAGAATAAGTCTATCGACCAACAAAGTATCGACAGGATGAATAGGGGCCTTGGGCATTAAAGTCTGGTTTTGCTTA
>JABDKZ010000411.1 GCA_013001935.1 Maribacter sp. | reverse complement strand
CGCGTTATACGCATGCCATGGTCTGAGAAGAAGAAAACAATCGTATTGTCCAATAAATTGTTGTCCTTTAATTTAGTGATGATATCCCCTACTTTTTCATCCGTAATCTGAATCGCATCTAAATGATTGGCATATTCCTCTACTATTGTAGGATGATCTGGCAGGTAGGGGGGCAATTTTATTTTAGATCTATCAACCGGTGTCTTTACATTCGCTTTAAAACTTTCGGCGAATATTTCCTTACCGCCATATAACTGTATCTGTCCGAAGAACGGTTGTTTGTCATTTAAAAGTGCTAAATCAATATGTACACCACTTTTACCATATAACGGATGCACTTTATATTCTTGGGAATACAGATCGCTTCGTTTATAGATGAAGTTATAATCATCCTTACCATTGTTGAATGTAAAATATCCAGCCTCTTTAAACACTTCAGGTATCGTTTGAAGATTATCGGGTAATGGTATTGCGGACTGTTTTGTTCTTGAACTATGGTGGTTATGTGCCCCAAGAGTGGTTGCCATTGTTCCGGTAATAATACTGGAACGAATTGCTGAACATACCGGCGCGGGCATATAGGCATTTTTATACAAAACGCCTTCATTGGCTAGCTTATCAATATTAGGGGTCGAAATAAGGGTTGTCCCATAACCTCCTAATAGTGGCGCTGTGTCTTCCAAATAAATCCATAAAATGTTTGGCCGAATATCAATCTCTATTTTATGTGCTTTTTCTTTACAAGAATAAAAGAAAGCTGCTAACATTATCAATAACTGCATTGACATCAACAGTTGAAATCGATTCGTTCTATCGGTATATTTCATGGTCTTTGAATAATTTCGTTATAAAATTCTGCTCTTGATAATTATGCGCTTTCCGATCAACTTTGCCCAGGAGCCATGCTTTTAGGGATACCCTCTTGATTTTATTGAGTGGCCCTGAAAGATATCATGCCCGCTGATGGCACATCAAACATATGTGCCCCTCTAGATAAATCAATGGTTTCCTTTTTAATTTCATCACCTAGACAATTAGATACAACGTATTCAAATTTTCTGGTTTCGCCTTTGGCAACCACAATGATATGGGTAGACCTTTTGGCGTTCAATACATCTACATTGGTGTGCTTTTCCAACTCAAATTCCACGATTTGGTCATTGAACACAGTGGCTATTTTTTTATCTCCTTTCATCCCCACTAACATTGGATAATTTGTAAGCGGGCTGACTGCATGAAAATCACCATCCAATAAAACGTCTCTATTTTCCAGCCAATAAGCAGTATAGAATTTGATCATCTTAAAATGATCTTCAGGTATATCTTCCAATCGAACCGATATTTGAGGAACAGAATACATTACATTGAGCATTTGCAGTGCGGCTACTTCAACGGGCTCATCATAATGCCACATCAACATATCAGAATGTACAGCAGTTGTGCCGCTTAATAAACGTAAATCGGAAGTTCTAATTCTATTTACAGAGGCTAGGTTGGGACAATCGGTTGCACGGAACATATTCCCATATTTTCTCATGGCGGGCCCAACATAGGGTTGTCTAAATTCAATCATTATATCAGGCTTGATATCTTGTAGTGATTTCATTAAATCTGTCATCAATACATCTGTAGCCTCATTTACAGAAGCATAATCACGTCCGTTGGCCTTGGTTAGATCAGTATCACTCCCAGCATTAAACCTTCCGATAAAATCCAATTTAAAGCCATCAAGGTCCCATTCCCTAGTCGCATCAATATAGGTTTTGATAATAAATTGTCTTACTTCAGGATATCTTGGATCCAATACGTAGGTTCCCTGACCATCCCAATATCTAAGAAACTTTCCTTTCATTAAGTCATAGGCTTTGGATTTTTCACCGACAAAAGGAACACCGTACCAGAGCATGAATTTCATATCCAAATCATGTACGGCCTTTACGAATTCTTTCATTTCAGGAATTCGTTCAGGTTCCCAATCACCAGTATACGCATATCCTCGATTACTGTCCATGGTTTGCCATCCATCATCAACGATAATAGATTCAAAACCCATTTTTTTTGCAAGCTTGCACTCCTTCAGCAATTCATTCATAGTAACGTTTTGGTGATAACTATACCAGCTTGAATAAACCGGTTTACGAGCCACTTCAGGGACAAAGGACGGTTTATAAAAATCGAAGGAGGCCCACCAGTCTGCGACTCCTCTCAATGCCTTGGAATAAATGTGGGGTCTGGTATCAAAACGTATTTTTATCTCATAGTCAGTAAGGGCACTTTGCTTTTCGGAAAAGAAAGTCATTTCATTATAGACCATTCCATCCTCTTCCATTATACCAGTGCTTAGAATTACTGTATTTAGTGCTTCTGAAGCTGAGAAGGTAAGTCGATTACTATCATCATGACCAAATAAAGTAATGACAGGAGCTTCTTTGGCCAACATTGATTTAATTGCTGAAGGCCCCCAACTTGGGCCAATTGTTTTATCATTGAAACTTCCACTACTCCAGTATCCTGCAATATCGCTTGAAGGCAAACTCCATTTCATAGAAAATTTAGGAGGTGTTGCTCCCGATTTGTGTTTTAAGGAAATCGTAGCTATTTCCAATCCTTCTTCCAATTTTTTAATTACAAGCTGGGTTTCAAACCCACCGAATTCGCCAGACAATTGGACTTTGTGTCCCGCCAACTCAAAAATTTCATTATGCTTTTGCGCAGCTATACTTCCACCTATGAAAAACAACAGTAATACAATTCTTATTTGTTTCATAACAGTATATTTTTTTCCTCTATTCAATGTCAATTTTTTCCATCACAAATCTTCCAACATCTTGTCCTTGCTTTACTCCTTTTTCGATGGCAGGTTTATAATGTATGCCCCCATAAAG
>JABDKZ010000403.1 GCA_013001935.1 Maribacter sp. | reverse complement strand
TTGATCAATTCATGATAGTAGATCATTGCAGAAGGTATACCCATACCACTGCCTTGCACCGAGACCCTTTTGCCCTTGTACGTACCTGTGTACCCTAGCATACCACGTACTTTGTTATAGCAAAATGCATTTTTCAAGAAGGTCTCAGCTATCCATTTTGCACGTAGCGGATCCCCTGGCATTAAAACGGTCTCGGCAATATCTCCTTTTTTCGCTTCAATATGTACACTCATATTATTTCTTTATGCTTTAGATACAATGGCAATCCCCGAAGATGTGCCGATTCGTGAAACCCCTAAAGCAATATATTCTAAAGCTGTTTCCCGATCCTTTATTCCTCCAGAAGCTTTGATTCTTGCTTTATTGCCCACAGTTTCCTTCATTAGTTTTACATCGTCCAAAGTCGCACCGCCACCACCAAATCCTGTTGACGTCTTCACAAAGTCGGCCCCTGCCATTATCGCCAATTCACAGGCTTTTATCTTTTCTTCTTTATTAAGATAGCAAGTTTCTATGATGACCTTCAATACCTTCTTTCCGATTGCCTTTTTTATGCTTGAAATTTCTTTTTGAACCCAATCGAATTTAGCTGATTTCAACCAGCCAACATTGATCACCATATCAATCTCATCTGCCCCATTCGCCACAGCATTTTGAGCCTCAAATATTTTGGCCTCGGTACTCATAGCTCCGAGTGGAAAACCTATGACAATAGCCAGCTTCACTCTACTCGCCCGCAGGTGGTCCTTAGCATGTTTTGTATAGCAGCTATTAAAACAAACGGCATAGAACTTATGCTCCCTGGCCTCTTTGCACAGTTTTTCAATAGCTGCTATTGTTGCTGTGGGTTTAAGTAGTGTATGATCAATATAATCTTGAATCTGCATAGGGATAGTATGTTTAGTAGCTAGTTTAGCTCCCAAGGAATTTAGATCAAAAATACGACTTAGTACTATGCTTTTTCATGATATTAGTCATTTTAATAAATAGCGATAAAGACTGATTTATATCATGGTAATTTCTTGGATTGCGTGATAATTTTAAAGAACATTAAAGGGCCTTCCTATGAAAACAATTCTTATTCCCACCGATTTCTCTGCCAATGCCTGGAACACCATTTCATTTGCAATGCGTTTTTTAGAATCGGAGCGATGCACTTTCTATTTTCTACATACGTATACACCAGCATTTTATCGCATGGATTATGTTCTGGGCGGCCCAGAATTCAGTGCAATCCCAGATAAAGGCGTCGATGCTTCCTTATCAGGTCTCGAAAAAACCTTAGAGGCAGTAAAGAAGCAATTTGGTAACCCCAATCATATTTATGAAACGATTTCAGCCTTTAATGTTTTAACCGATGAGATCAATGAGTTGATAGAGACTAAAAGCATTGATTTGATAATTATGGGCACGCAGGGTGCATCAGGGGCCAAGGAAATTTTCTTGGGTACCAATACAGTCCATGTTATTAGAAAGGCTACAATACCCATTTTAGTAATTCCTTCGGGCTTTACATTTACACCCTTTAAGAAAATTCTATTCACAGCGGACTATTGGTCAAAATACCACAGAAACGAACTGTATACGGCTATAGAAATAGCGAAGATGTACAACGCTGAAATTACTGTACTTCATATTAAGGAAGAATATGATCTAACCAAAGCACAGGAAGAGAACAAGGCCTATTTGAGTCTGTGCCTTGCCCAAGTTAATTATGAATTCAAGGAAGAAAGAGGAACCTTCATGCCAGATGCCGTAATTGACTATCTTGAGGAACATCCGTATGATTTATTGGTTATGATGAACAGGAAACACTCCTTTTTTGAACGAATGCTAACAAGACAACATGTAGACCAAATAGGTTTTCATGTACAGGTACCTTTTTTAGTGATCCCCGATACCTCCAAAATCTCAAAATAAAAGCAAAATGAAAAATATTCTGTTACCCACCGATTTTTCAGACAACGCATGGAATGCCATATTTACCGGTCTAAAAATGTTTGAAACTGTTGATTGCAATTTCATATTGCTGAATACCTACGAACCCAAATTGGCTAATTTGATGGGGACAAAAAGCAAAGAACGATTGGGGGTTATCTATGATTCCCTCTCTGAAAACTCTAAACTTCAATTGGATAAAACGATGCAATATCTTCAGAAGCACCATTCTAGAAGTAATCATGGTTTTGAATCGGTTTCAATTTCCGATGACATTGAACATGCCATCAATAGGATGGTGGTCGATCGGGATATTGAACTTATTGTGATGGGCACCAAAGGGGCGACTGGAGCAAAAGAGGTTTTTATGGGAAGCAATACCGTTAAGGTCATTAAAAAAGTGCGCATGTGTCCCATTATTGCCGTACCATATAAATATGATTTCAAGGCCTTAAAGACAACTGTTTTTCCAACTGATTTTACCCATTCGTACAGTAAAAATGAGCTAAAACCTTTGATAGACCTCATAGGCCAATGGAACGCAGAAATATGCATTTTACAAGTAGCCCAAGAATATGAATTACACGAAGATCAAAACAGGAATTTAAAGCAATTAGCCAATCGGTTGAGCGATGTGAAACATAGTTTTCACAAAGTTGAAATGTGGAATAATGTGGCAGAGGCAACCAACACTTTTGTTGATGCAAATAATATAGACCTAATAGCTTTGATTCACTATCCGCACACCTTCATGGAAAAATTGACCCGGGAACCGGTCATTAGAAAGATAGGTTTTCATGCCAAAGTACCCCTAATGGTCTTGCCAGACATACCTTAAATGGTTCATTTACCTATCTTAGAATTGATATGATACGATGGTATTGGGGGGCTTAAAAACTCTGGTAATAGTAGGCTTGGAAACAAGGGGATAGTCAAAACAAGGACCTGTTTACTTTCAATTTGTGAATGATAAAAAATCGGTTTTCCCAAATAAAATAGTACTTAGAGGGCTTTTTTAAAATAGAATATTTGGTGGTTAGATCCCCTGAAGCTCAATAGGGGAATATTGCCATAAGATTCCATTTTTTTTACCAAATCCCGATGGAACCATTTCTTGAAGACCCCTCTCTTTGTCCTTTCCAATAGCACGACCAAATCAGCTTCTACTTCCCTTAGATATTTCTTTAACGCATTGAAAATATTTTGCGAGACCAAATGCACAAATTCCATGTGCTCATACTCAACTTTTTGAAGTAGCATATTCTTAAATGCCTCCATTTTATTTCCTTTAGCAAGATCTTTTTTTGTGGTAATATGAACGACCTTGACATCAGCATTAAACTGATCGGCCATTTCTACCAATTTGCGAATGGCATAAATATCCTCATGCTCAAAATCGGTTCCATATACAATTGTTTTAATAGGGTTGTAGCTTGCATCCGGAGGAATTGCCATAATAGGGCAAGGTGCTTTTTCAATAAGCTGTTTTGTCGTGCTGCCCATAATGACCTCTCTTAAGCCACTTTCACCTTTTACACCTACAATTATTAAGTAGGCATGCCATTCATCAGCCGTAGCTATAATACCATTCAGGACCGATTTATTTTTCACTGCCTCGAGTTGTATATTGGGCATTTGCCATGCAGTGCCCATATGTTCTGTGCAAAATTCTTCCAGCTTTGAACGATGATGCTTAAAAGCATCTTTCTCTTGATGCGGAAAAGGCTTATCAAGTCCTTCCATCCCAAGAATAGTAGGATATTCGAACACATGTGCGATTACTAATCGGGTTTCTAGTTGTTCACTCATTTTATGGGCATACTGCAATGCCGCCACCGAATTTTTGGAATAATCTGTTGCGTATAATATTGTTTTCATATCGTTTACTAAATAAGGCTCAAGCTAAACATTACAGCAAAAAAATAAAATGACCTATATCATATGAATCTTTATTTAGCGCCTATTGGTGTCTTGTTTGAATATGAGTTGAGTGGATTTAACTAGCCCCGACATAGTACTTTAGCTAAGTAGGAATCACATTTTGAAGCGCAATAATTTAAATTTGTGGTCGGCTTTATTGGTTTGGCACCCTTTTACTTTGCCAACTTAAAAAGGACAGAAAATAGAAGTATGGGTAATGCTATTTATATTGCTTTAATTGAACTCAATAGTGGAAAACCAATAGTTTCTTTTTGCTTATTACAAATACTGATGGGCAGAATTATACTCATATGTTATTCTTCTTTTTCCATGAGTCCTGGATGATGTTTTCTTAAAAAGGCATTGCGAACAGAATCCATTTTTTTCATCATATTCTCGATATCCGTGTGATGCTCTTTCCAATTGTTTAAAAAATAAT
>JABDKZ010000468.1 GCA_013001935.1 Maribacter sp. | reverse complement strand
TGGGATCCTCCCCATGTTCAACTGCAATTCTGTTTTTTTCCGCTACCCGATGATTATGTGCTTTAACTTCTTTTACAAAATGAAATGCCCCCATCATATTGGCATGATCGGTAAGTGCAACCGCTGGCATATCATTTTCAGCTGCGGACTGTACCAAATCCCTTATTTTTATGGTGGATTGTAAAACTGAAAACTGGGAATGGTTATGCAAGTGCACAAATTGTGCTTCGGAAAGACTTTCAATATTCTCTTTTATTTCCGCTTCAGAAACTCCTCCAGTATCCTTTTCCCAAAGGGCATCAGCAATTTTTTTGGATGCTTTCTTAAGATTGATATGTTTTAGACCAATAAGCTTAATCTCTTGGGGATTGGCCTCAGAAAAATCCTGAAAATAATCGGGCTGAACATCCAATTGTTCCTGGGTATAATGCCTTAGACGTATAAGTTCTAAAAAACATCGGGTGGTTGCTTCAACATCCGCAGTAGCGTTATGTGCCTCGTTGAAGGGTTCGCTAAAAAGGTATTCATGGAGTTCGGTAAGGGTAGGCAATTTGAACTTACCCCCACGACCACCGGGAATCTTACATAACAATGCGGTCTCCTCGGTACAGGTATCCAAAATAGGAAGTTCTTGCAATGGGTTTTCAACTTGAAGACGATGAAACTCGGATCCCATAATATTGACATCAAAGCCAACATTCTGTCCTACTACATACTTGGCTTTTGAAAGTGCCAACTTAAATTTTTCGAGTACATCAGCTAATGGGACTCCTTTTTGAGTTGCAAGTTCTGTTGAAATACCATGTATTTGTTCCGCATCATAGGGAATATTAAAACCGTCTGGTTGCACCAAATAATCCTGACTATCCACCAAATTACCCAAAGTATCATGCAATTGCCATGCGATCTGGATACAGCGCGGCCAATTGTCAGTGTCGGTAATGGGTGCATCCCAGCGCTTGGGTAATCCGGTTGTTTCAGTGTCAAATATTAGATACATCTATGGGTTATGGGTTTAGGTGCTACAGATTAAAATAAATAAACGAATCCCAAATTCCAAAAATTGGAATTTGGATTTAGTACTTGGGTTTTGGAAATTAAAATGGCCTATAAAAATAGCTAAAAGCAAAAGATTATTAAAAAGGTAGTTGTCACGAGTTATCAACTTAAGCCATTTAGGTATAAGCATCATTAAATTAAAAGGAATCACTATCTTCAAACACTACAAAAACTATGATGACAATAAAAACCAAATATTCAGGAATCCTTTTATTTACGATACTCCAGGTGTTACTTTCCCTTAATTTAATGGGGCAAAACAGTGATGAAAACCCACCCAACTTTGTCATCATATTTGCCGATGACTTGGGTTATGGAGATCTGAGCACCTACGGCAATCCTACCATACATACTCCCACCCTTGACCGCATGGCCTATGAAGGTCAAAAATGGACCAATTTCTATGTTGGGGCAAGCGTCTGTACACCAAGTAGGGCGGCCTTACTGACCGGTAGATTGCCAGTACGTAGTGGTATGGCAAATAATAAAACCAGAGTGCTTTTCCCTGATTCAAAAAACGGTTTACCTCACAAGGAGATAACATTGGCAGAACAGCTTAAAAAAGCAGGTTATAGCACGGCTTGTATCGGCAAGTGGCATTTAGGGCATAAGGAGCAATATTTGCCGACCAATAATGGCTTTGACTATTACTTTGGCATACCTTATTCAAATGATATGGATAAAAATCCCAGTATACCCTACGGGGATTATTGGAAACAGCCCAACGATTCTATTAAGACAGAACATTTTAATGTGCCCTTGCTACGTAACACTGAAATCATAGAGCGTCCTGCCAACCAGAACAGCATTACAAAAAGGTATTCTGATGAAACCATCAAGTTTATCAAAGAAAACAAAGACAGGCCCTTTTTTGTGTATTTGGCACATAATCTACCTCATATTCCGCTTTTCGTCTCAAAAGATTTTGAAGGGAAAAGTAAACGCGGGTTATATGGTGATGTGGTCGAGGAAATTGACCACGGTATTGGCAACATCTTAAAAACGCTTAAAGAAGAAGGTCTTGAAGACAACACCATAGTCGTTTTTACTTCGGATAATGGTCCTTGGCTACCCTTTAAAAATAATGGCGGGAGTGCAGGTTTACTTAGAGCCGGGAAAGGCACCACTTGGGAAGGGGGTATGCGGGAGCCTGCGATATTTTGGGGACCGGGATTAATAAAATCAGGTTTAGTAAGCGAACTGGGCTCCACCATGGATTTATTCTCTACGTTTAGTGCTTTAGCAGGTGTTGCAATTCCTAAGGACCGTATTATTGATGGCAAGGACCTAAGTAAGACCTTATTGAAGCGTGAAACCAGTCCCAGGAACAGTATCCTGTTTTATCGAGGCACTGAGCTGTTCGCTGTTCGATTGGGTGATTTTAAAGCACATTATATAACCCAAGGTGCTTATGGGGAATTTGGGGAACGCAAGGAACATGATCCCCCTTTATTGTTCAATTTAAGTCATGATGCTTCTGAAAAATTTGATATCGCAGCGCAACACCCTGAAGTTATTGAACAAATAAACGCTTTGATTGCCAGCCATAATTCAAACCTGGTAAAGGGCAAAGATCAACTGGCTGAAAGGGAATGAAGTAATTGAACAAAGCTATTGTGAATTTAAAGAATTGAAGTATATTTGCAGCCCGATTTAGGGAACAAATAAGAAGAATTAATAATCGAGGGTCGGGCACCCTACAAAATTAATGTGATATGCCAGTAAAGATTAGATTACAAAGACACGGAAAAAAAGGAAAACCTTTCTATTGGATCGTAGCCGCTGATTCACGTGCGAAAAGAGACGGTAAATTTCTAGAGAAATTAGGGATATACAACCCTAATACCAACCCAGCAACTATCGAAGTCAAAGTTGACAACTCTGTAGAGTGGTTAAACAACGGGGCACAACCTACAGATACTGCCAGAGCTATTCTATCATATAAAGGAGTTTTATTAAAGCATCACTTAATGGGTGGTGTTCGTAAAGGGGCTTTGACCGAAGAACAGGCCGAAGAAAAATTCAATGCCTGGATTGCTGAGAAAGACAAAGCTGTTGCTTCTAAAGTTAGTGGTCTTGATAAGGCAAAAGCAGATGCTAAGGCCAAAGCACTGGCTGCTGAGAAAGAAGTGAACGAAAAACGTGCATTGGCTGCTGCTGAAGCAGAAATGCCCGAAGAGATTGTAGAATCTGAAATTATTGTTGAGGAAGCTGCTGCAGAAGTAGCTGAGGCAGTTGAAGAAACTGAAGCACCGGCCGTTGAAGAGACTAAGGAAGAAGCGCCTGCAGCAGAAGAAAAAGCTGCCGATACGGATAGCGAGGAAAAAGCACCTGCAGCTGCTAAAGAAGAAGAGTAAATATATTCGGAAACGATGGACAAGTCAGCTTGTTTCTACTTAGGTAAAATCGTTTCAAAATATAGTTTTAAAGGGGAGGTACTCGTTAAACTGGATACCGATGAACCGGAGATTTACGAAAATATGGAATCAGTTTTTGTTTCATTGGGAAACAATCTGGTTCCATTTTTTATTGATAAATGCCGGTTGCATAAATCAAACTTGCTACGCATTGATTTTGAAGAGGTGAAGACCGAAAATGATGCGGATCGGATTATGGGTTCCGAACTTTTTCTTCCCCTATCCATGCTACCCAAACTTACAGGTGATAAGTTCTACTTTCATGAAGTCATTGGTTTTACCGTCATAGATAGTGACCATGGTGATATTGGCACCATCCAAAGTATTAATGACGCAACATCACAAGCTTTATTTGAACTTAAAAAAGACGATAAGGAGCTATTGATTCCTATCAATGATGAGATTATTACCAAGGTAGATCGGGAAAATAAAACCATCTTCGTTACCACACCTGAAGGATTGGTAGATTTGTATTTGGGTTAAAGTATTACCTTTAATCCAAATCAAAAATCATGTCCGTTTACAAACTTCCCATTGTTCTCATTTTTTTTCTCATCACTTCTTGCGGTAGCAAAGAAACTAACCCTAAAGAAA
>JABDKZ010000366.1 GCA_013001935.1 Maribacter sp. | reverse complement strand
ACTTCCTTATCATCCCTTATGCCATGTCAGATTCTGCCTCAAGTTTTGCGACCATTTCTGTTTCTGAAATTTTGAATAAAATGGAATATGCTTCATAAATTATTATTCTTGTGTTGCTTTCTGTTGTGTTATAGCTGTAACAACACCGACAGTCAATACACTAATGTTCAAGATCAATCCAAAATTACAGATTCGGTTTCCCTTTCTATTAACTATGCCCATTTAAACCACTTATACAAAGAAGTACTGCTACCCAATGGAAAAGAAGCTGCTATCATTCACATCTACAGTAACTATCCGGACTATTCCTATGATATAGAACCAAAGGAAGGTTACACCTGTGTTGATGATGTAGCCAGGGCCATTATATTACTCTCTGCAGATAAAACCCAAGAGGCACGCGTAGTTAAACTAACCGAATTCTTATTGTACATGCAAAATGAAAATGGGTGGTTCAATAATTTTATTAGAAAAGATTTATCAATAAATACCACCTATAAGACCAGTGTCGCACAACCGGACTGGTGGTCATGGAGAGCATTGTGGGCGCTTGAAAAAGCATTACCCTTAATTAAGAATAAGCATACGGACCTGGAACAAAGAGTAGTTGTCGCAATCAATACACTCGTTGAAAAGACTAAACAATATCTTTCCGAATTGCGCCAAATGGAGAAGCAGGTTGAAGGAATATCTATAGCTACGAACTTACCCTACGAATCGGCTACCGATCAGGGTTCCATCTTACTAATTGGTTTATATAACCATTATCAGCGCGCAGCGGATTCAGAATTAAAAAAACCTATAAGGCAATTGGCTGATGGTATCCTCCAAATGCAAATCAAAGAAGGAGAGATGAAGGGCCTTTTTCTAAGTTGGGAAAATCTGTGGCATGCATACGGCAATACCCAAAGTTATGCTTTGCTTCTTGTAGGAAAATTACTGGAAGACAACCGCTATACGGATGCGGCACTCTTGGAGATAAATTTCTTTTATCCATTTCTATATAAAATTGGATTTCCAGAAATAATAAATCTAAAATCGAATAATGATAAAATTGAAATTTTAGATAAAAAAGCATTCCCGCAAATTGCTTATGGTGTGCGTCCAATAATTTATGCCTGTGTCGAGGCTTACAAACAAACTGGTGATACAAAATATAGAGCATATGCCACCCAATGGATATCATGGTTTTCAGGAAATAATATTGCCTCAAAAGTTATGTATGATGCTAAGATCGGGAGAGGATATGATGGTATCAGATCGGCAGTCGAAATAAATAAAAACTCTGGCGCAGAATCTACTATTGAGGCACTTTTGAGTATTCAAGCTTATAATTTAATTAATTAATTTTCTGTGGATAGGACAATTGAAATAGCCGGTAAAAGAGAAAAGATCAACCTTTCGAGGATTGTTCACCGATATAAAAATAATCCAATTGTCACTTGCCATGATGTCAATAAAGTGTGGCTGGAACCTCATTTGAAAGTGGTAACAGTCCATAATGCAGGAATCACGCAATATAAAGGTGAAGTTCTGATGTTGTTTCGGTCCCACCTTCGTAATGGCATTTCCATATTGGGAATTGCCCGAAGCAAGGATGGTCTCACAGATTGGCGTATTGATCCAAAGCCTGCATTAATACCCTGCGATCAGGATGATGAATTTGTAGATGGAGCCGATAAGGAACAACTCATTGCCAACGAAGGTGGGGGATTGGAAGATGCGCGAATCTCACAAATAGGTAAAGAATATTTCATTACCTATAGTGCTTATCATGGTAGTATTCAGCATAAGGTTCGGGTTTCTTTAGCCGTTACAACAGACTTCCAAAACTATAAAAGATACGGCCCTGTATTAGAAACAGATATGCGCAACGTGGTAATTTTTCCTGAAATTATTGGAAATCACTATTACGCGCTGTTTCGTCCCAATGATTCAACAGATGATCATACCGGTGGAATATTCAAACAAATATTGCTGGGTAAAACTTCAAATTGTCATTCAAATAAATGGGATGTCAATCCAATTCCCATAATGAATCAAAGTGGTCTTCCAAGTTTTTTTTCTGATAAGATTGGCCCCGGAGCTACACCGATCAAAACTAAACATGGATGGATCAATATCTTTCATGGTGTAAGAAGCACTATGGATGGTAATCCCTATTTCCTGGGTGTGGCCATTCACGAATTGGCTGATGTCACAAAAATCCGTATCGCAAATTTCCCCATTCTCATGCCTTCAAAAGCCGATTGTAAAGTGCCGGAGGATGACTACATACATGTTCCGCAGGTTGTATTTTGCTGCGGAGCTATTCGAAAAGCCAATGGAGAGATCTACATCTATTATGGTGGCAACGACACAGTTATGAATGTTGGAATTACCCATGAAGATCTTCTGGCTGAATTATGTGATCTGTATCCGCAAGATCCTTCCAACGGTGTCGCTTTATTTAATTTGAAATCAAAGTAAATCATTGATCGTATTATGGCTCAAGTCCAATTAAATAATATTGAAAAAGTTTACGAAGGAGGTTTTAAAGCCGCGAAAGATATTAACCTGCAAA
>JABDKZ010000355.1 GCA_013001935.1 Maribacter sp. | reverse complement strand
ATTTCAGACTTTGTCGTAATTGAACCAACTACGATACAGCAAACGGTACGGGGCAATTTTCAGGTTTGGGAATATCGTCAGACAAACGCACAATTGCTGGGGGTAGATGTGGATGCTTCGTATATTTTCGCCAAAAATTTTCGATACAACTATCAGTTCTCTTTGGTAAAGGGTTATGACCGCACAAGGGATGAACCATTGATTAATATGCCGCCCGTAAATACGATGAATGGGATCGTCTATCAAAATCCGGAGTTCAATAATATACGCCTGTCACTGCAGAGCGAGTATTATTTCCGACAAAACGAATATCCCGATAATAATTTTGAAGTATTCATTCCGCAAACGCAAACAAATGAAATTGTTGACGTAAGTACGCCGCCAGATGCGTACCATTTGCTCAATTTTAATTCCAGTATCGATCTTAAAGCTAGTAAAACATCCACACTTACGGTAGGTTTTGGAATCACAAACTTATTGAATACTTCTTACAGAAATTACCGGAACCGGCTGCGCTATTATGCGGACGATTTGGGTAGAAACTTTTTAATTAATCTTAAACTCAATTATTAAATTATAAATCAAAAAAATGAAAAACGTAAAATTTTTAACTACAATAGCATTAGCAACCCTTTTATTTACGGCTTGTTCTAGTGATGATGATACACCAGAACCAGTAAATGAAGAAGAGGTAATAACTACTTTAACAGTAACACTTACGCCAAATGGGGGTGGAACACCAATTACTTTACAAACCCGTGATTTGGATGGCGATGGCCCTAATGCACCTGTTGTAACAGTTTCAGATAATTTAGCTATGGGCATTACCTATAATGGGACCATTGTGCTGCTTAACGAAACCGAAAACCCTGCAGGAAACATTACTGATGAAGTAGAGGGAGAAGCGGAGGAACACCAGTTCTTTTACACCATTAGTGGAGGGCTCGATGCTACAACAGCGTATACCAATGTAGATTCGGATGGAAATCCTTTAGGAACAGAATTTACACTTACTACAGGTGCAGCAAGTTCAGGAACAATAACGTTTACATTACGTCACGAACCAACAAAGCCAAATACCGGTCTCAGCGATGCAGGAGGCGAAACCGATATTGCTGCAACTTTCGACGTAACGGTACAGTAGGATTGAATTAGTCACATTATTCTTTTGTACCAAACCGAATGCCCTTTATGGTTTATCTGTAAAGGGCATTTAGTTTTAGAGTTTTAAAAAGAACGCTAGTCGTGTACCGTGTACATAAGAATTCGCTATAGCCATCGGGCCACCAAAAATTACAAAAGAGTTTAAAATGAAGCTTATTGCTTACTGCGCAAAGCCAAAATCCGTAACTCCAAATATTCCATGACCAGTTCGTTCAGCGTAATCCCATTTTTACCAAACCTGCCAGTAGCCGTCATAATGGACAGTACAAAATGATTATCCATAGCCATCAGTAGATCGGTGTTAAATTTCCTGAATTCACCCGTGGCCATTCCTTTTTCATAAATTGCTTTTAGCATGTTCAAGAATTTATTGGTGTACTGCATTATCAATTCCCATATGGCAGGAAAATGCGACTGAATCTGATGCAAAAAATGAATGGAAATACCATTAATTCCTTTACTCAGCTTTAAGAGTATTTCGCCATATAAAACTTCCAGCGAGGTGTTTTCGGGCAATTCAGAATAGATAGTCTCCTCCAAATCCTGCAAAATCAAAGTAACCGAATTTTGATAGATCTCTTCCTTGGTAGTAAAGTAAGAATAAATAGTGCTTTTGCTCTTACCCATAAGCTGGGCTATCTCATCTAATGTTAATCGGTTTAGTTTCTTATCCTGTAGTTTTGGAAAAAGGGCTCTCAACCAACCTTCAGCCTTCTTATTTAGTGGTTTACGTGTCTTTTCTAGTGCCTTTCTACCCATAATATCTCATTAAAACCATCCTTTTATCATCTCATTCCCGGTAAGCCTGCAAACACCTAAATACGGGTTATACCCTGGCTTCAGCTCTTTTTTTGCGGCTAATTGATGAATTTGGTAGTCATAAAAACCTGCTTCGGCAAAGTCTCTCAACTGCTGTATTCCAAATTCAAACGAAGCATCATTTATCTTGTTAGTTGTTTTATTAATAAAGCCCGCAGGGAAGCTTTTATCTATAAGAAAAGGCCTGGCAAAACCAATCATCTCCAATTCACTATTGGCCAACACTTCCTCACAAAAAGCAACTGAACGAAAGCCCCCAGTTATCATCAACGGAAGCGAAGTTTGCTTCCTTATTTTACGCGCAAAATCCATAAAGTACGCCTCCCTTTTTCGGGTTGAGTCGCGTTGGTAACGTTCCGTCAGAAATGCAATATTCTCATAGGTTCCTCCGGAGATTTCCAATAGGTCAATTTTTAGCGTTTCCAATTCGCGAATAACCATCAACGCATCTTCTTCATTAAAACCTCCTCGCTGAAAATCGGCACTATTCAGCTTCACCGAGATGGGAAAGTCTGCGCCTAATGCGGCTCTGGCACCTCTAACAATATCAAATAACAAGCGTGCCCGGTTATAAATATCTTGCCCGTAGTCATCCTTGCGCTTATTGGTATTTGGTGATAAAAATTGACTTAACAGGTATCCGTGTGCCGCGTGTATTTGTATGCCTGTAAAGCCTGCTTTTTTACAGAGTTTAGCCGTAGTTATGAATCTGG